>NZ_CEVXFV010000001.1:0-281177 GCF_982396655.1 Cellulosilyticum sp.
ATACATAAGCACCTACTGGTAACTTTCTTTTAGCTCCCATAATTTCTGTTGTTTCATATCCATTCCACTTTTTCATTTTTATATTTCTCCTCTTTTTAATAGTTCTCTTAAGTTGTAAATTAGTGTTTTATATATAAAGTCACCACTATAGGTGCTATCTTTCATAAAAGTAACATGCAAGTTATACCTTGCCTCAAAGGCTTTAAGGGTAGCCATAAAACGTTTTTTGTCATAACCTGTATTGTAGTTACCCAAAAGAATATCCTCATAACTCGCATTTTCTATGAGTAAATAAATCATCCCTTTTGCCCTCTGAAACTCTGCCTCGATACGCTCTCGCCCTTGCGTGAAATTACCACTTAACTCATTCAAATTAGCCTTGCGTTCTATGGCGCATGTGTTCTGCAAGTAATAGGGCTTGTGCAGGTGTGGTAAATCTACTTTGAGTGTATAATCTCCTGTGTCTACCTTTTCATAACAATAAGGTATTTTATGTCTGTCAAAATAACCTATAATGTGCTCACACTTCTGCTCTCTTGTATCCACTACCACAACAGCACGCTTTAAAATCTCGTTTATTTCTTTATCTGTGTACTTAAACATCCTAGTACTCCTCTAATACCTTCAAAACTGGCACAATGTCATTATCAATCTCATCTTCTTCAAAAGCTCCAAAGGGTGTTTTAGCTGTGGAATTATTGCTGTGTGTTTCAAAGATATATCTGCCATTCTTACATTTAGCCAGTAGTACCACATTAAATTTAGACTCCGGTACCAATTTATTCAGCTTCTTACCTGTGGTTTTCATACGTGTCCATGTATACCCATCATCCGTATGCTCTGTTTCACTGTGAGCTGTATAAATAATGGTTAAATCATCCCTTAAACTACTGACAATATCTAAAATGTTATAGACATACGTCACTAAATCCATCCACTTATCAAAGCCTTTCTCCTTAGACCTTCTCATTTCTTCGCCTACCATAATGCCATTTAAGGTATCTATTACAATGTATTTCATATCCGTTTTTTCACTGATTCCCTTCATAAGTGCTAAGACTTTATTAGGATCATCTGTGGCAATGTAATTTTTATTTTCGCTATTATATTGCTGCCTAAATCCACGCCATGCACTTTTCTTTTTATCTGCATCTATAAAATAAGTCTCCTGTGGATTTAAGTTTCTTAAAGACGTTGTTTTTCCTGCTCCTGATTCACCTATAATACATATTGCTTTAGCCATTACTATTCCTCCTAATACTTCTAGTACTTAATCTCTAATTCTTCTGATTTTACAACCACACCTAATCCATCTATCTCAAGCATTTCACCTGTTTGGGTGTCTATGATATTCTCATCTTCAATAACAAGATTCTTTTTAAAGTCAGCCCATTTAAAAGATAAGACTTCTTTCTTATTAATAAGCTCTTCTCTATTATTCTTCTGTGCCCACTCTAAGAGCTTAGTTGCATCTTTTTCAAAATCTAATTTAGATTTCTTCACTACCACATCTCCATTAATAAGCTGCACTTTTCTTTGAGTCTTTGTTTCACTTTGTGGTACTTGTTCAAATAGCTCTCTTAAATATCTTTCTTTTTCTTCCTTTTGAGCTTTAAAGTAAAATTGCTTTTCCTCAAACTTATCTTTTAATCTTTCAACTTGCATTTTAAACATGGCTTCTAGCTCTGCAATCTTTGTATCTAGTTCCATAATATCTTCAACTAAGTTATCCATTTCTACTTTTACTTCTAATGCTCTTTGATCTATATCTAATACTGCTTTTCTACTCATTGTCTTTCTCCTTTAAACCAATATCATCAAGTAATTTACACTTAATCACATATTGTGCTGCTAAAACATCTTCCTCACAAAGATAATCCATAACTTCTTTAAAAAGGCTTTTATATCTTTCAATCTTCCACTTCAATATTGCATTCTCTACTGTAAGCTCTGCGTGTTCATTTAATAGTTTGCTTGTAAATTCCATAGCCTTTCCTCCTACATCTCAAATAAGTATTCAATGCTGAGGTGTGGAAAATAAACCTCTTTAATTTGCATTGCTTCATTTAAAGTAAAGTGACTTTTCCCATTCATCTTACCTGAGATAGTTGCTTCTCTTACTTTTAGAAGTCTTGCAAAGTCTTTTGCTCGTACATTGTATCTACTCATTTCTGCTCTTAAGTTTCTTAACATTTCTTTTACCTACTTTCGTTTTTTAGTGCTGTGCTTTCGCTACAAGAACATAATAAAAGTTAAATTTGTACTGGGAATGAGCCGTTTTAAAGCCTTTTTTGAGCCGTTCTTGAACCTGATATGAGCCGTTTTTAAACCTTTTGTAAGCCATTTTTTAACCCTTTATGAAGGAATAAAAATGGTAAAAAAATAGAGCTAAGCATTTTATATGCTTAACCCTTCATATGCTGTGTTTTTAGCGATGTCTCATTTTAGCTAATGGACTGAAATTTTGATATCCTTGTCTAATATCTTCATCTGTTAAATCTAAATACGCTTTTTCTGTTACCTCTACGCTGCTATGCCCTAGTATTTGACTTAGTGTAAATATATTCCCTCCATTCATCAAGAATCTCTTTGCAAAATTATTTCTTAATGTATGTGGAGATACATTTTTAAGTTCTATTCTTTTGCAGTAATTTCTAAAATTCTTTTCGTAAATATGATTTGTAAATGGATTTCCTTTATGGGTTGTAAATAGGTACTCACTATTAGTATAAATATCTTTATATTTCAACCATCTCTTAAGGAGCACATTCATTTCATTTGAAAAGTACACCATTCTATCTTTTTTCCCTTTTGTGTTCTGAGCTGGTAAAAAAATAACCCTCTTTACTAAGTCCGCATCTTCTATCTTTATAAGTAGACATTCAGTAATTCGCATTCCTGTATCCATTAGTAAATTAGTTATTATATAATCTCGATACTCAACATATTTTGATAGATCAAAGACTCTAAGTAACATCTTAAATTGTGTATCTGTAATAAAGTCTTTTGCTCGTCTAGGATTATGTGCCTCTTTTATTTTCATTGCACAATTCTTCTTGACTAATTGAAATTCTACACAATAGGTTAAGAATGCTCTTATATTTCTTAAGTAATTGTTTACTGTACTCGTGGATACTCTCTTTCCTAAATCCGTTCTATTATGTGGCTTATTAATATTCTTTGTATATTCATCTGTAACTACTGTATATTTGCCTCTATTCTTCACATATGAAAGATACTCTACAACTATCTTTTCATTAACCTTTTTAATATCAGTAATCTTATGTGTATCCTCACAATACTTTGCAAACATCCTTAAAGTTTGTTCGTATGATTTAATTGTTTTTACCGACAAACCTTTGGTTCGACAGTATACTAAATAGTCTTCAATTTGAAAGAAAAACTCGTTAAACATGCAAAAATCCTCCTAATCATTGGTAACATATCTAACCAATAAATTAAAAGGATTTATAGCTTTTATCTTAAGAAATTTATCGGGTTTACTACCCTAAAATCTGCTATTAGTGCAATAAACGCGTAAAAGTGCATCTATTTGCAAATCGCTCTACCTCTTGTGGCTCAACACTTTATCCCACTTGCATTTCAAGGCGAAGTCTATCTGCAATTAGTGCGATGAATTCGCTATTTGTTGGTTTCCCTTTACCATTATTTACTGTATAACCAAATAACATATCGATTGTATCCATTTTACCTCTTGACCATGCAACTTCGATTGCGTGACGAATGGCACGTTCTACGCGGCTTGGTGTGGTGTTGTATTGTTTTGCAATATTAGGATAAAGTTGTTTCGTGATAGAGTTTAAGATATCCATATCATTAATAACCATAATAATCGCATCTCTTAAGTATTGATAACCTTTAATATGTGCTGGTACACCGATTTCATGAATTACACTTGTAACTTGTGTTTCTAAATTATGTGCTGTTGGCATACCTTTTGACTTTGGTAATAATTGTGTACTTGCTGCTGCAACTTGTACTGAAGCTGTAATAGGTGCTGTTACCTTGCTTACTGCTGTAGCTTTTAGCTGACGAATACGATTAATAAGTGTGTCCATGTCAAATGGTTTTACAATATAATATTCTGCACCTAAAGAAAGTGCACGTTCTGTAATCTTGTCTTGTCCTACTGCTGAAAGCATAATAAAAAGTGGTCGTTTTTCAAAAGTCATTGTTGCCACACGTTCTAATACCCCAATACCATCTAAATAAGGCATAATAACATCCAATATTACAATATCTGGCTGTTCTTCTTCAATAAGTGTACAAGCCTCTTCACCATTAGCTGCTACATTCACAACTTCCATATCTTCCTGTCTATTTATAAATTCTTTTAAAATATCAGAAAAGTCCTTATTATCATCTGCAATTAGTATTTTCATTTTTGACTCTAACAAAAATATCCCCCCATTAGCTTATATTTTTAATTTTTATAACATTTATACTATTCATTATACCCTATCATAAAAAAAAATCAATACCAATATTTGTAATATTTATTTTATTTTTACATATATTTCTATCTTTTATCATTATTAAGCATATTCTCAATAAAAATTCCATATCCTCGCGTAGGGTCTTGGATAAATACATGGGTCACAGCACCGACTAATTTGTCATCTTGTATAATAGGACTACCACTCATTCCTTGCACAATGCCGCTTGTTAATGACAAGAGTTTTTCATCTGTGATTTTAATTACCATACCTTTTGAAGGCGCGCTACTATACTTTGTAACCTTTTGAATCTCAACGTCATAACGCTGTGGTCCATCTTGGGTTAAATCAGCTAAAATACTTGCTTTTCCCTCATGAACTTCATCTTGAAAAGCAATAGGCATTGGTGAAAAACTAAGCTCTTCTGTAAAACTGTCATTTAACGTCCCAAATATACCTAGCGGCGTATTATCTAAAACTTCTCCATAAACATCTTTATCATAATCTATAATACCACTTATTTCTCCTGGCTGCCCTTTTGCCCCTTTTTTTATTTGCGTGATATTTGTATTTACAATATCTCCTTCTCGAATAGGCATTAATTTTTTTGTTTCTGAATCGGTAATCCCATGCCCTAATGCCCCAAATTCACCTGTTTTAGGTGCTACATAAGTAATGGTGCCTATTCCTTGTATACTATCTCTAATCCATAACCCAATTTTATAAACATCATCTGAAGGAGAATACATAGGTGTAAGTGTTTCTTCTATTATTTCATCATTACGCTTTAATGTGACTTTAATAGGTTTGCCTTTAGATGCCTCTACAGCTTTCTTTAAATCCTCTTTTTCTTCTAATGCCTTATCATTACAGCTTAAAATAATATCACCAGGTTCTATAATTCCCTTACAAGGTGAACTATTCTTGCCATCGGTCTCAAAACTTCCCACACCTAAAACTAAAATGCCGTCCATATTGACACGAATACCTACAATTTCGCCACAGGGAATGACCTCTTCATAAGGTACAGCTTCTACTGATACTGTCTTGAGTGGAATAAGGCCAAAAAATGAAAGCTTTACATCCAAACTCCCTTCATCCTCTACCCGCATATAAAAAGGTTTACTTAAATTGACATTATCATTCTGTATAGGTGTATGGTCTGCGTTTTCAAGCTGCAAGGTAGTATCGCTCTTAAAACTCGCCCTAAAAGGAATTGAGAAATTAAATAAATGTTCTTCTCCTGCAACGATACGGACTTGTGTAGGCAAACAAAAATATGAGATTAAAAAAGGACCACTAATCATAAGCGTGATCACAATTGTTATAATGCTTATAAAGATAAGCTTTTTGCCTCTTGATTTCATGTATTCACATCCTACTTTTTTCTACTGTCATATTTTTAAGTTAACCTTTTTGCAAGGCATTTATACAGTTTAGAGAAAAATATGTTGAAAATATAAAAAGCTACTCTAGGTAGGATGAAATTTCCTTCCCTAGAGTAGCTTTTTGGTGTTATATTTATTTAACATGTTTGTTTGTAGTGATTTGCTAACGTTTTGATTTCTGCCGCGCTTTGAAGGGTATTTTGCGTAACAATTCCCCCCATCAGTCTACAGAGCTCTTCATGAATTTTTTCTTCAGTTAATTCTTCTAAGTGCGTTGTAGTACGCTCACCATCTACACACTTCTCAATGAGATAGTGTGTATCGCCCATAGCAGCAATTTGTGGTAAGTGGGTAATACATAAAACCTGACGGTCTTTTGCAATCATTGCTAGCTTCTCAGCCACTTTCTGTGCAGCAATCCCACTAATACCTGTATCAATCTCATCAAAGATGACTGTACTAATCGTATCGCCCATTACAAGCACTGTTTTAATCGCTAGCATTACCCTTGAAATCTCTCCACCTGAGGCAATTTTTGAAAGTGGGTGTAAATCATCACCTAAGTTGGTACGAATTAAGAATTCCACTTCATTTTGCCCATGCATATTGAAGGTATCTAGTTCATTAATAGCTACTTCAAATTTAGCATATGGCATTTGAAGATCATGTAAATGTCCATCAATCGCCACTTCTATTTTCTCAGCAATTTCTTTACGTCCTTTAGAAAGCACTGCTGCAAGTTCACCTAATTTATGTTCTAGATTTTCACGTTCTTCTAGTAAACGCTCTTTATTTTGCTCACCATCTAGAAGCTCTTCTAATTCTTTTTCACATTCTGTTTTATAAGCTAAAATTTCTTCAATGGAATTACCATATTTTTGTTTTAGACGATAAATTACATCTAAACGATTTTGAATTTCTAAAAGTAATTCAGGTGAATATTCTACTTCATCTGTATAGCGTCTAATCTGATAAGTAGCATCTTGAAGTTCTGCTTGGATAGATAAAAATTGATCATACAAACTTCTAATTTCAGCTGTAATATCACTAATGTCTTGGAGTGCATGAATTGCTTGTCCTAAAAGCAAAGTAGCACTTGCTTCGCGCTCTCCATCTAATAAATTATAAGACTTTTGACACTGTACCATGATTTTTTCTGCATGAGAAAGTACCTCGTATTGTTCCTTAAGATCTTCTTCTTCATGGGGTTTTAAGTTTGCTGCCTTAATCTCTTCTATTTGGAAACTGAGCATATCACGCATTTGCAAACGCTTACGATCATTATCTCCAATCTTATCCAGAGCAGTTTTTACTTCTTGCCAGCGCTCATAGGTCTTTCGATAGTCGTCTTTTACTGCTATGAAATCTTTTTCTCCAAAGCTGTCTAAAAGTCTTATATGTGTTGCAATATCTAGTAAAGATTGAGGTTCATGTTGTCCATGAACATCTATAAGTAATGTTGAAAGTTCCTTGACCACCTGACGCGTAGATGTTGTGCCATTGACCTTATAGTACGTACGCCCTGATTGATAAATACCTCTTTCAATGACAATCTCCTCATCCTCATAAGGAATACCCTGAGTCTCTAGGTACTTCAGTGCCATGCCCACTTTATCTTTAAATCCTAAAATAACAAAGGCATAATCTTGTCCTTTTCTAATAATTTGCTTAGAGGTGCGATTACCTATAGCAAATTGAATCGAATCAATAAGCATAGATTTACCAGCACCTGTTTCACCACTAAATATATTTAGTTTAGGATTAAGGCTGAGTTGTACCTCCTCAATAAGGGCAATATTATTAGCTTTTAAATAGGTTAACACCGTTAGATTGCCTCCTTAAATTTAAGAATTTAAAATATCTTTAAATTGATTCATAACTTCTTCAATATGATCTAAATGCTTTACTGCACAGAAAATCGTATCATCTCCTGCAAGTGTGCCTACAATCTCACTAAAGTTAAAAGCATCAATTGCAGAGGCAACTGCATTTCCCATACCTGTCAAAGTTCGAATAACAACAATATTGCCTGCATAATCCATGCTTACAAAAGCATCTTTGAAAACACGAATAACCTTTTCAGATACTTGCTGCTCAAAGTTAGCTAATGCTACATATTTTTGTCCACCACTGCGACTTGCTACTTTCGTAAGCTTAAGTTCACGAATATCTCTTGAGACAGTGGCTTGTGTGACACTAAAGCCTTCATTTTCTAATGCTTGTGCTAAATCTTCTTGTGTTTCTATATCTTTTTTTTGAATCAGTCCAAGTATTGTAGACTGTCTTTGTTCCTTCATTCCCATAATGTTATCGCCTTCTTTCTACCATCTTATCCCGTAATATATCAAAAAATTTGCGATCTGAGCATTTAATAAGTTTTGTTACATAAGGTGATTTTTCTATTTTCACTACATGCTGCGGTGTTAAATACATTTTCAGCTTACCATCAATACTAAGTGCCATGCTCTTATCATGATCTTCTAGCGTTCTAATCTCTACTATATCTTCTTTGGAAACAATAATAGATTTTGAATATAGCGTATGTGGACAAATAGGTGTAATCACATAAGTATTTGCCCCTGGCAGTACAATAGGACCACCCGCTGATAAATTATATGCTGTAGAACCTGTAGGCGTTGAAATAATAATACCATCTGCTGGATAGATATCACATAACTCCTTGTTCACACTAATTTGGAAGTCTACAATACGTGCAAAATTCCCTCTTGTTACATTAATATCATTAAGTGCATGAAATACTTGTACATCTTCACCTGGGCCTGTTACCGTTGCACGAAGCATCATACGCTCATCAATGGTATATTCTTCATTTAATATTTTCTTAAGTGCCACTTCCATCTCTCTTACTTCAATATCTGCTAGAAAACCTAAGCGTCCTAGATTGACACCAATGATTGGTACATTTTGCTTACACGCATCTTCCGCTACACCTAAAATCGTCCCATCACCGCCAATGGCAATAATGCAATCACAGTGACGGTATAGATTCACGCCTTCTAAAACGCCAACCTTTGTCTGAAGTACCCTTGCCACTTCATCCATGGCATATACTTCTAGACCTTCTTTTTCAAGCCAAGCTGCAATTTGTTCTGTAATACGAAAATCCTTATCCTTAAACCTATTAGGAATAATGCCTACACGCTTCATCATATCCCCCCGTTATTTATAGACTTTGATGTGATGCTGTTACAATATCATAAATTACCTTGTCTTTATCTGCTGTATAATCTTCTGTTTGCTTTTTACTTAAGTGAATAAGATATTCAATATTTCCTTCAGGTCCTTTAATAGGTGAAAAATCTAAGCCTAATACACCAAAGTTTAACGTTTTTGCATAATCCCATACATTATGGATTACTTGTTCATGTACTTTTGGATTTCTAACAACGCCATGTTTTTCAACTTGCTCTCTACCAGCTTCAAATTGTGGCTTAATGAGTGCGACAACTTCTGCCTCACTGCTTAAGAGCAAACTAACTGGCTGTAATACTTTAGTCAGTGAAATAAATGAAACGTCAATTGAAGCAAATTCAATGTCCTCTTCTAAGCGGTCTCTTGTTAAATAACGAATATTTGTTTTTTCCATGCAGACAACTCTAGCATCTTGTCTGAGTTTCCAAGCAAATTGCCCATAACCTACATCCACAGAATACACTTTAATCGCACCATTTTGTAACATACAATCTGTAAAGCCACCAGTTGATGCACCTACATCCATACATACTTTATTTTCTAAAGTAATCTCAAAATTAGCCATCGCCTTTTCTAATTTCAAACCACCACGACTTACATATTTCATCTTTTCACGTACTTCAATCGTACTACTACGTTTCACTTTAAGCCCGGGTTTATCTTCTCTTTGTCCATTGACAAAAACAACACCGGCCATAATATATGCTTTCGCGCGTTCTCTCGATTCTGAAAGCCCTCTTTCAAAAATAAGCACATCAAGTCGCTCTTTGCTATCTAGTATTTTCTGGTCAATTACAACCTCTACTGTTTCTGCTGCTAGAGCTTTCTCTAATGCTTGTTGTTCTTCTTCTCTGCCCTTCATCTATTTACTCGCTTTCTTTAATATGCTCTAAAATTTTTGCTGTTAAGGATTTTGCATCTAAGCCTTCGCGTACAAGTACAGCACTTACTTCACCATGTGAAATCATACCAGTCTCATAGCCAAAA
Source organism: Cellulosilyticum sp. (assembly GCF_982396655.1). Classification (NCBI taxonomy): domain Bacteria; kingdom Bacillati; phylum Bacillota; class Clostridia; order Lachnospirales; family Cellulosilyticaceae; genus Cellulosilyticum; species Cellulosilyticum sp. Next base: position 10,046 of record NZ_CEVXFV010000001.1, read on the forward strand.
GCTTTCCCTTTAATCGCGTGGCTTTGCATCATAAGATAAGCAAAGATGCTTTCACCAAATCCGCCTTCTAGTATACCATCTTCTAAAGTGAAGAGATAGTCGTAGTGCTGAGCTACCTCATCTAATCCTGCCTTGTCTAATGGGAATAAACAAGGTGCTTCAATAACTGCCATATGGATGCCTTCATCTTCTAATAAGCTGCTAATCTCTAAGGCAGTTTGCATACTACGCCCACTACTTAGAATAGCCATAGTATTGCCTTGTTTTAAGGTTTTCAAACAAGTCCATTCATCACAGTTTTTAAATGCCTTATCAATCTGACTGCCACCTCTAGGATAACGAATAGCCACTGGTGCCTCAAGACTTAAGGCATAACGCATAGCTGATTCCATCTCTTCCGGCATTTTAGGTGATAAGATTGTCATGTATGGCATGTTTTTAAGGAAGGCAATATCATAAATACCTTGATGTGTCGACCCATCCTCGCCTACAATCCCTGCACGGTCAACACCTAAAACAACAGGTAATTTTTGAAGACATACGTCATGTAAAATTTGATCATAAGCACGTTGTAAAAACGTAGAATATATGGCCACAAACGGATGATAACCACTGCTTGCCATTCCTGCTGCAAAAGTCACTGCATGCTGCTCTGCAATCCCTACATCAAAGAAATGTCTTGGATAACGTTTAGAAAACTCTAAAAGTCCCGTACCTTCTGGCATTGCCGCTGTAATGCCCACTACTTTTGGATTATCTACTACAAGCTTACACATGGCATCACCAAAGGCACCTGAGTAAGTCCCTGCGCCACCTTTTTTTAGGCTTTCTCCTGTCGCAATGCAAAATGGTGCTACGCCATGAAAACTACTTGGTTTTTCTTCTGCAATGCGGTAGCCTTTGCCTTTTTTGGTTTTCACATGAATTAAGATAGGCCCCTTCATTGATTTCACATTTTCAAAAAGATGAATGAGTTCTTCTAAATTATGCCCATCTACTGGCCCTAAGTAAGTAAAGCCTAATTGCTCAAATAAAGTATTTTGAATCATAAAGCTTTTTACGCCTTCTTTAGTACGTTTAAGTGTCTGTACCATATGATCTCCTACTACGGGGACCTTATGTAGTACATCTTCTACATCTGCCTTAACGCGTAAATAATCTTGACTTGAACGTAAATGATTTAAATATTTGCCTAGTCCTCCTACATTTTTAGAAATAGACATTTCATTATCATTTAAAATAACGATTAGATTTGAACCACCACGTCCAGCATTATTGAGTGCTTCAAAGGCCATTCCACCTGTTAAAGCGCCATCCCCAATAATAGCAATGACTTCATTATCTTCGCCAGCTAAATCTCTGGCCTTCGCCATCCCTAATGCTGCTGAAATAGAGGTAGAGCTATGACCCGTTTCAAAAACATCATGTTCACTTTCACGGCGTTTAGGAAAACCACTCATGCCACCTATTTGTCGCAAGTTTTTAAACTCTTTTCTTCTTCCTGTGAGGAGCTTATGTACATAAGCTTGATGGCCCACATCCCATATCATCTTATCTTTGGGTGAATCAAATACATAATGAAGTGCTAGGGTGAGTTCCACAACACCTAAGTTAGACGCTAAATGTCCTCCTGTTTTTGACAAGGATTGCACCAAAAAGCTTCTTGTCTCTTTTGCTAATTGCTCAAGTTCCTTTGCATTTAAATTTTTTATATCATTTGGGCTATGAATCTTCTTTAGTAACTCTAGCATATTCATTCCTCTTTCTTTTCTTAATATTTCTCTCTATTTTATATTGACTATTATCTACGCTATAGGATACATACTTTCCTAGTCTACAAAAAATGACAACCCCTATTAGATTGTCATTTTATACTTTGTGCCTGTTAAATAATTTTTTAAGATGATAAATTATAAGCCCTACATAATAGACAATATACCTGGCGCGTTCTATAGCAAAGCTTTTTCCTAAAGCCTTTCCCCCAACTGTAAGGGCTGCTACAAATCCGCTCATTGCAATAGATAATATAACTGATTTTATGCCAAAACCTTCTTCTATAGCGAGTACAATAGCTGTGGCTGTACTTCCTGAAATAATACCAGCAATATCACCAATTACATCATTCATCAGATTAGCCACCATAGGTGCATTACGGACAAGCATAATACTCTCCTTTGCCCCCTTCACCTTTGAAGCGGCCATGGAATGAAAGCTTACTTCATCCACCGAAACAACCGCATTACCAATTCCATCAAATAATATCCCAATGAGGATAATCATAATCAGCATCAAGAATGCAATTAGTAATGGCACATCACTTAATAAAACTTCAAAAATGTAACTAAAAAGCGTAGCAATCACGAAGGTTACACCTATCGTAAGCCCCAATGATTTTGCTGTTTGCTTCTTAACTTTTACCTTCTTAAACTTTATCTTTTTTGGCATAAATGTACTCCTTTACGTCGGCTGATCACCCACTTCTCAAAATATAAGATAATAATGATTGTAAATTTTGTGGCATATAGTCTAGCAGGTTTTCCCAAGTAAGTACTTCTTTGTCGCCAAAGTAGCGGTTTCCCTTTAAACCTACCTCAAGAAATAAATGCAAAGTGCACCTATCTCTCACGCCAGATCGCCTTAATAACCACACTGTAATCCAATCACGATTTCCCTAAAGAACGGTCTAGGAGTTTTCCTCAAAACAATCTGAAATGCTCCTATCCTCTTTTGCGAATCAGGTTTCTATCAACAATAGGCTAGACTTTTTGGCCGAAAAGACTAGCTGTAAATTGATGTCCCCCCTCTTCACTCAAGGCAGGCTACACTACCCACAGCTAACACCGCATGGTAGGTTTAATCCTAAGTCGTACATCATCCCCTATGAGGATGTGCACAAGCATAGGTCTCCACGGTAAAAGGGTCAACGCCCATATGCCCTTATGGATCGCCCTCAAACCTTAACCCCCAGTATCAGCCCATAGCGGGGCGCTACAAGCCAACACCAGGAACTTCATCGATATGCCCTAAAACGGATTTTTAGGCCCGTCTTCAAAGCATCTCAGATTGACTAGAATACCGCATCTTATTTTTTGAAAAGCGCGTCATCAGCCGCTTTTAGAACATTATAACAATAAGCCTACGTTTTTTCAACGTTAGGCTTTACATGAATGCTAAAAGGCCAATGACAATCCCTAAGATACAACCTGCTGCCACTTGAAGTGGTGTATGACCTAAAATCTCTTTAAGGCGCTGTTCAGCATTTAAATTAGGGTCCTCTAATACTTTTATAATCTGATTAATCATTGCCGCTTGTTTTCCAGCTTGAAGCCTTACATTGGCTGCATCATACATAACGATGAAGCTTAATACTGCTGCAATGGCAAAGTAACTACTATCATAGCCATTCACCTGTCCTATGCCTATAGCCAGTGCTGTTACAAAGGAACTATGTGAACTTGGCATTCCCCCTGATGAAATAAACTTTCTAAAGTCTATTTCATGTTCATGTACCAGTGTAATAATAAATTTTAAAAGTTGGGCAATAAACCAACTTAAAATTGCTACACCTAGAATTTTATTTGCAAATAATCCTGCAATACCATTCATTCATCCACCCTCAATTTCTTCTTGTAATAAGCTGTAACGCAATTTCTCTCAATATTTTTGTGTCTCCACTAACATGATCTAGCACTTTAATTGCCTTTTCAGTAAGTGTCTTTGCAATCTCATAGCATTCTTCTACAGAATAAAAAGTAAGGTACGTTGTTTTATGATTTTTACTATCACTTTGAATTGGTTTTCCTAGCTCTTCCATTGTTGATGTTTCATCTAAAACATCATCTATAATCTGAAATACTTTACCGATATACTGACCATAGGCTTCTAAAGCGGCAATTTCCATCGGTGTGCCATGACCTAATATTGCACCCATTTTAGTGGCTGCTGCTAAAAGTGCACCTGTTTTATTAAGATGGATACGATCTAATGTGTCTAAATCAATCGTCTTATTCTCACTTGCCATATCTAATATTTGTCCGCCAACCATACCTTGTGCACCACTGGCATGACTTAACACATGCGCTGCACGTACCTTGGCCATATCTTCGGATACAAGTGCATCCTCCAACATTAGATTAAATGCCTCGGTTAATAAAGCATCACCCGCTAAAATAGCTGTAGCTTCATCAAATTTTTTGTGATTTGTAAGTTTTCCTCTACGATAATCATCATCATCCATAGCAGGTAAATCATCATGAATCAGTGAATACGTATGAATCATTTCAATGGCACATAAAAATTTTCCAATATCTTCGTTGCCACCGACGCTTTCATAAGCAAGCTGCATGAGTACTGGTCTAATACGCTTGCCCCCTGCTTGTAAACTATAATTCATCGCTTCATATAGTCTTCTGAAATCATCCATCGGACCCATTGGTAAAGCCTTTTCTAGGTAATCATTAACTTGTGCCTTATAGAATGCATAATCTTTCTCCAAGCCTAATCCCCCTGTTCTATTTTGTGATATTGTCCCTGTTCATATACATAGATTTCTTGCTCTGCCTTTGTGAGAATCTCATTGCAAAAAGCTGCAAGGTCCATTCCTTTTTTGTATTCTTTAATGCTTTCTTCTAAAGTGATATCGCCACTTTCAAGACGCTTTACACTTTCTTCTAAGGCTAAAAGTGCTTCTTCAAAGTTTTTTGCTGGTTTTCTAGCCATTGTTTTCTTCCTCCTTGCATCGCTTTGCCGGTTTCTTGCCTTTAGTCCTATCATATGTGCTGCTTACACTTGCACTGAAACTACCATCTGCCACAGTAATTTTAAGCTGGTCTTCTACTTTTATATCGTTCACAGACTTTACAATATTTCCTTTAGAATCCTCTACAAGTGCATAGCCTCTTTTTAAAGTATTTAGAGGTGAAAGCTTTTCTAACTTCTGCAGTGCAATTTCATACGCCTTGCTACTTTCGTGCACCTTTTTCGTAAAACCATAATTAATCGCTTGCATGAGGTGATCTACTTCTTGCATTTTATTTTTGTAAAATAAATCTTTTCTTGCGTAAATCGGTCTACTTGTTAAGTACTCAAGCTGGCTACGTGCATTCTTTAAACGTGCATTCACCGTATATTGCATATTTTGCATAGTACGCCCTATACGTGTCTCTAGTTCCTGTTTAGAAGGAATAACAATTTCTGCTGCTGCTGAAGGTGTCGCTGCTCTTTTATCACTTACAAAATCAGAGATGGTAAAGTCTATCTCATGGCCTACAGCAGATACAATAGGAATTTCTGATTCAAAAATTGCCCATGCCACTGCTTCTTCATTAAAAGCCCATAAGTCTTCTATAGACCCACCACCTCTGCCTAGTATAATTACATCTACTTTTTTTTCTATATTTGCAAGTCTTATGGCCTCTACAATCTCACCTACTGCATATTCCCCCTGTACATGTACAGGATAAATATAAAGCGGAATACTTGCACAACGTCTACTAGCAACTTGTCTAATATCCTGAATTGCTGCACCCGTAATGGATGTAATAACACCTACACGTCCTGGAAATGCAGGTATCTGTCTTTTATATTTTTCGTCAAATAAACCTTCACCGGCAAGTTTCACCTTAAGTGCTTCAAATCTTTCATATAAGACGCCCATACCTTGTTTTTCAACGTCTTGTACATAGGCTTGATAAACACCTGTCTTTTCATAAATGGTAATACGCACACGAGCATATATTTTCATACCTTCTGCTAGTCTAAAAGAGAGCCTTTTAGCATCTCTTTCAAACATCACAGCATTAATACTGGCTCTTTCATCTTTAATTGTAAAATAAACATGTCCTGAATGATGATATTTACAGTTTGAAACCTCACCTTGAAGCCATAGGTCATTAAGCATATAGTCTTCTTCTATGAGGTGACTGACATAACGATTCACTTCCCATACAGATACAATTTTTCTTTTCATTCTAAGCCTCTACTTTTCTTAAGCCTCTATCTTTTAAGCTTCTACTTTCTTAAGTACACTTCCTAAAACACCATTAATGAATTTAGGTGATTTTTCTGTACTATAAGCTTTTGCAATTTCAAGTGCTTCATTTACAGCTACTTTATGTGGTACATCTGTATATTTAAGTTCATAAATTGCAAGTCTTAAAATACTAAGGTCTACCTTAGCAATACGACTGATGCTCCAGTTTGTTGCTGATTCAATAATCGCTGCATCAATTGCTTCTTTATGTGCTAAAATGCCATAGTAAGTCTCTTCAATAAATTGAAGAAGCCCTTTATTAACATGTTCTGTTTCTTTTAACATTTCAATTTTTTCGTTATAGAGACGGTCACAATCTTGTTCTTCATGGAATGTCCCTTCATATAACATTTGCATAATAAGTTCTCTCGCACTACGTCTAGTCATTTTTTCCTCCTAATACTTCCTCTTACTCTTCTTGACCTTTATCAAAACTTACACCTACTACGTGTACATTAACTGATACAACTTGTAAGCCAGTCATTGTTTCAACTGAGTTTTTGATTTTTTCTTGAATTTCTAAGCATACTTTATGAATTTTAACACCGTATTTTACAATAACAGCTACATCTATGAAAACTTCAGCTTCACCAACTTCTACTTTGATGCCTTTAGATTTCTTTTTACCACTAATAGCTTGTACAAAATCTGCCTTGCTTGGAGCAGTACCTACTACACCTGCAACTTCTAAAGTAGCAATTTCTGCAATTACTGCAATAACATCGTCCGCAATTTGAACTTGATCCATCTCACATGTTGTCTCTAGTCCTACGATTTTTTGTTCGTCCATCTTAATACCTCCTATAGCAATAGCTTCATACTTATGTTCCTATTATATACAAAAAAGATAAGCGTTGCAATTTTATTTTAATTCCCCCTTAGAAAAAAAAGGAAACCTTACTTAAAAGTATCGCTTATTTTATGATAAATATTCATCTCACCATACATTTCCTTATCTTCCATGCCCTAACTTCACCCACAACACTAACCATTCATCTGCTACAAATAACTCCCTTTTTAATCAATAATGAATAACACATAAATTAAAAGTACCTAATGAAAAGTAAATTCTCATTAGGTACTTTTAGGCTTTCTTCACTTTTTACGCTTATTATCTATTTCTCACTCTTAATCGTGGAATTAAGTGGTGTAATCTTAATCTTACCTACGCTATATCCTGTCTTACGATTAACGATTTCTTCAATTTGTGCAATATCAGAATCTGTTAATTCGCTCTTACTGATGACGACATCTACGCCATCATCATCAATACGTACATAGACTTCTTTAAATCCTTTTGCACGAAGAAGTGCTTCAGCGCTGCTTTCTTTTTCAATACGTTCTTGAATCTCAAGTAAGTTCTCTGCTGCCTTTGCCTTAGTTTCTTGGTCTAAATTTTCATTTGCTACATATTGTGTAAGCTTTTCTACTTGTGACGCACGACTTTGGTCACGAAGTAATTTTTCTTCGGCAAAGTAATCTGTATCTGCACTTTGAGCTGAGGCTTGATTAGTATTAGCAGCTGCAGTAACTTCGCTTGTTACAGGTTCTTTCTTTGTAATAAGTGCTTGAAAACCTTGGCCACCTTGTTCTTCATCTTCTGGAAGTACCGCATCGTCATTTAAATTAAATGTCTGGTCTGTTTCATTTTGTGCTACCTCGTCAGTTGCTGCTGCTTGATTCTTGTCACCTTCCACCCCATTAGATAAAGCTTCTTCACTTTGACCATTAGCAGCATCATAAGGCTCAAAGAAGTCCTCTTCTTCTGGTAGATTTTCTGCATTAAACGTAGTATTATCCACTAAATTCATAGGCGTATTACTACTAGGTTCTTGTGTGTTTAGATAGGCTGCAATAGCAATCATAAACACCAAAACCGTAATAATGATTTGATTTCTCTTGACATTAAACATTCCTTTTTCCCCCTAGCATTGTTTTTTTAATACTGAAACTTTATGTACTGGAACATCTAGCAAGCTCGCAACAGCTTCTGTAATTTCACTTCTTACGACGCTATCATCTGCTCCTTCAGCTAATATAAGTACCCCTTTAATCTCTGGTTTATTTTCTTTGATTACATAAGGAGTATTGCCACTTTGAAGCACAACCTGATGATTACTACTTATATTTTGGCTACTTCTAGTACCTCCTGCCTGGTCCTTTTCATCTGTTTGCTGGCTGCTCTCATTTTTATCTTCTGCAAGTACCTTTTCCTCATCGGAATATGTTGTTACCATCACACTTACCTGTCCAACCCCCTCCATTTTCGTTAAAATAGAAGCAAGTCTCTTTTCAATTTGCTGTTCATATGTTGCATCATCATTTGCTGCCTCTTTTACTGCTTGTACGGGTGTTACCTTTTTGCTATTGTTGCTACCAGGCAGTGGCATAAATGTTAGTAAAATACCGACTACCGCCACGCCGATAGCAATTAATAAATATTTCTGCTTCTTACTATCTTTTGTTGCTTCTTGAATTTTACCTTTAACCCCCACATGCGTCCCTCCTTAATTCTTTTGTACTGTAATATATATATTACAGTCTTGTACGTTATAGAAGTTATTAAGACAAGTTTTTATTTTATTTTTTAATTTTTCTTCATCACCATCTACTGTATCGCTTTTATTACCAATATGTATGGGGGCAATTTCAATCACTGATTGTGCTTTGCCATCCCCTACCGTAATATAAATATCTTTCATCTCCATCTCTTCATCACAAGTTACTTCTACATTTGTCACTTCTATTTGTAGTTGTTCTTCCAAAACACTTTTCATGCCTTGCTCATAAATTTCTTTTAAGCTCTCTTGCTGCTTATCAAGTTGCTGTTTATAATCACCTGTTACCTTGTCACCTGAAAGTCCTAACTGTCTTTCATATCTTTGAATATATGCTTCATAGCTTTCACCACCCGATGGCAAAATGGCTATAATCGGTTTTAACAAGGTATAAACTAAAATACAGCCTAAAACAAGTTTAATGTACTTACGATGATCCGTATCTGGAAAGACCATTTCAATCACAATTACAAATAACATCATCCAAATAAGTAACTGCATATATCCTCTTATCTGCTCCATACTTTATGCCACCTCTCTTCTAAACTACTTGGCCGCCTACACTCATGCAAATCACCAAGACGACAATACATAGTACCGTTACAATTCCTACAGCACTCATAATGAACTGACAGCCTTTAGAAAGCTTCGTGGCAATATTAGCCATCTTTTTATCACCTATAGGTTCAATGACTGCACCAGCTACTTGATAAACAATAACGTAAGCAAGTATTTTAATAAGTGGAATACTTACAATGACTATAATCCAAAAAATCACTGCAATAGCAAATGTATTTTTAATAAGTCCTAATGCACCTGTAACAAATTCTAATGCACCACTGGTGGCATTTCCGACTACCGGAATAAAAGCTGCAGCAAGTTTCAAGGTAGATTTCTTAAGTGCGACATCTACATAAGGAAGCGTCATACGATAAACACCTAATAACGAAATACTGACACCTACAATCGTTACTAGCACCCATTTAATCCCTTTATAAAAAAGTTTAATAAACTTATCAATTTTAAATTCGCTGCTCATGGTACTTACAACCTCTAGAATTACTACTGAAATAATGCAGGGTAGTACCAAATATTGTACAATGCTACTCATTAAATCAAGTGTCCCTACAATAACCGGTGCCATAGCTGTTGTGGAACTAATATAGCCGGTAGTTGCCATAAATGCTAATAATGTTGGCAAACATACATACATTACCTCACACAACTGTTTAATTGTTGTTTGTGCCAAATTAACCATCACTTGAAAAGATTGCACTACACTTAAAATAATGACCATATAACAAACAAAGAAACCTATTTTACTTGTGGCCTTTGTTTTAAAAGAGGTCGTTAGCACCTGTAATAAATTACATAGTAAAACAATTAATATAAATCTGGCACCAATCTGAACAAACATCCCAACTTCTTCAAAAAGACTTTTACCTATTAAATTTAAAACACCACCTACGGTTAACTCTTTTTCACCTTTTAAAAGTGCTGTCATTTCATCCTTTAAGCTAAAATCTTTATCTCCCGGAAGTGCCGTTTGAAGCTGATCCTCCAGATTTTCAATCTGTTCCCAATTAAAAAGCCCTACGCCATAATCAATGACATCCTGTTGCCCTGTGTCTTCCGCTTTAGTGGAAATCATGCACAATATAAAGCTTAGGAAAATCACAATAATTAGGCAAACGATTTTCTTTTGTCTCATGCCCATCCTACCTTTCTACTTAGTTTTTTTTGCTTTCACTACAGTAGATTGGCAATCATATCTACTAATGCAAAAATAACAGGTGAGGCGACCACAAAAATCATAACTTTCCCTGCAAACTGCACTGCATTTCCTAAAGCCTCCTCATTAGCATCCTTACACAGTTGATAGCCAAACTCTGCTAAATATGCTATCCCCACTACTTTAAGTACAATATTTAAATACAAATTATCCATCTTAATACGTGCCGCCAAATCATAAATAATTCGAAGGACACTACTAAGCTGCGTCGCAATGAAAACCATTAAAATAACAACACCCGCTAAACGAATGTAAAATTCACTGCCATATGTATCCGTTTTAGTAAATAGCTTAATAAGTAACGTAGTGGCCACTGCAAAACTCACTAATCTTACAATCTCCATATAAACCTCCCCTTAATAAGCTTTTATCTTTAAAATGTAAACATCGTCTCCACCACTTGAAAAAGTTGTCCCACATGTTGTGCTACTACATAAAGCGCCATAACAACACCAACTACTGTAATCGGCAAAATCACCTCATCTGCCCCTGCTTTCTTAAGGAGCGTATTAATAATGGTAATACAAATGCCTAGACCAGCTAATTTAAAAATCACATAAATATCAAACATTTTTATGCCTCCTCTTTCCTACTTCTTAAACTCTATATCAAAAAAATACTAATACAAGCGCCTATAAAAAAGCCTAGATATTTATTAAGCTTTGTATTTTTATCATAATGCTGCTTTGCGTCTAATGTCCTTGCCTTGAGGCTTGCTATAACCATCTCAATATTCTTTTCCTGCATCTCTTTATCTAGATAACCACAAGCTTTACCAAAACCATTTAAAACACTGTAGTCTTCCTCCTTCAAATAAAGATTCTGCTTTTCTTCCTCAATAGCGTTTTGCCACATTTCCTCTATATTCCAGGAAGTCTTCTCAGCCATTTGTTTTTCAAAGTTCCCAAAAACCTTGCCTACATCACGGCTTGCAAAACGTATGACAGCTTTACAAGCTTCTCTCAAAGGTGTCAGCTGATAGTCAATGTCTCTTTTTAAAAGTTCAAAGATATAAATAAAATTTTCAAGTTCCTTGATACGCTTTCTTTCCCATCCATCTATGATAAAACCGCTTACGGTACATCCTAGTAAAATAAAGCTAATCCCTATAAGTTTCACCTTCTCCACCTCCTCCTTTGTGTCTTCTTATATCTTTTCTCACCTATGACTTCTAGATTTTAATAATCTCTTCAATGGTACAAGGCCCCTTATGATGAGATAAAATTATAACTCTTTCAAATGCACCTTCTTCAAGTAGTTGCTTTAAAAGGGGCTTCTTTTTACACTCATCTAAGTCTCTCCCATGTACCGTACATAAGATGCTCACCCCAGCACAAAGCATTTCTTCTATCGCCCCCACATCCTCTCCCTTGCCAATCTCATCAACTGCCACCACATCAGGTGCCATAGAACGTAGTAACATACGCATGCCTTCTACTTTAGGACAATTATCTAAAATATCTGTTTCAGGTCCCAAATCATTTTGCGGTGTCCCTAGATAACACGCACCAATCTCGGAACGTTCATCTACTACACCCACTGTATACGGACCAAATCCCGAGAAACCATAACTAAGCTGACGGATTATGTCTCTTAAAAGTGTCGTTTTACCACATCCTGGTGGGGAAACAATCAAGGTGTGATACACTCTATTTTTCCCTACAATATAAGGCATTACGCTACTTGCACACCCTATCACTTCATGGGCAATACGTATATTCATGCCACTAATATATTTCAGCGTCTTAATTTCATTATGTTCAAGTACTGCTTTTCCAACGATTCCTATTCGGTGCCCCCCCTCAATAGTAATAAAGCCCTGTTTGATTTCATCTTCTAAAGCATACAAAGAAAAATCACTAATACACTTCAAGATGTTTTCCATATTTTCTCGTTTCACCTTATATCCTTTATGCAATGCTGTCGTGACACCCTTTTCATTCAAACCATACTTCTGACCATTTATACGCAGTATAATAGGTTGGTTCATACGCAGTCTGATTTCTTGTAATGTCTTAAAAACTTCAGGTGAAATATGCTCTAGCATTTCTCTTAAAGGGCTCGGCATCTTTTGAATAAATCGTTCTCTTTCCATACCCTCTCCTCCTTTGTAAGCCTTGCGATATTCTAATATATGCAAACCTAGGACGAGCTAGAACAAAAAAAAGCATTTTTAAATCTAGCGTGCTCCTAGTTCACTAGATTTAAAAATGCTTTCATAAGCGTTATTCCTTTTTCTTTTCCTGCTCTCCATCTGGCAAAGTCTGCACCACTAATTGCGTCGGTGTATACAATGTATTGTCATCAGTTAAGTAACCTTTGCCCAGTACCATATCATATCCTATTAAATTCAGTTTATCATAATAATCTTCATCTGATTTAAAAAGCTTTTGTGCGCTGCCTATTATTCCTTCTGGTAAATGATAGGCTTCAAATAAACTAGGATAAAGTGTATACGCTGGTTTCGGTGCATCCTTTGATACAATGCCTTCTGGTATTGATTCATTACTTACAATGAAAAACGGTACCTCATAGCGTGGATATGTTGAATCGGCTGTAATCACATCCATTGTCGGAATATGATCTCCATAAACAACCAAAACAGTAGGTTCTTCATTAGATTGCACAAAGTTTATTAACTTTCCAATCATTTTATCTGCTTCATGAAGCCGGTCCACGTAATCCTGTACTTGACTTACTGCATCCTTCCCCACATTACCGCTCACTTTAATCTCCTTATTTTCAGAGACATAATCATAATGATAACTAGAGTGTGTCCCAACCGTAACAGCAAATATAAAGTCTAGTTCAGAGGTCTCCTTTAAAGTCTTTTCAATATAAGGCAAGAACACTTCATCCTTTGGCCAATCTCCCATATATGTCACATTTTCCATACCTTCTAGTGGAATAAATTGTTTGAAGCCCAATTTATTATAATTTTCACTGCGATTATAAAAGGCACTATTATTATTATGCATAGCCGTTGTATAGTATCCTGCTTTTCTTAGAAGTTGTGGGGCAGATTCAAGGCCTCTATCATCTAACTTGCGGCTTGTATAAGGTACTTCCGCTGGAAACAGCTCCGCAATACGAATACCTGTTAAAATCTCAAACTCCGTCCTTGCTGTATTAATATCTGGCATTTGTAATATTCCACCATTTTTTCCTTCAATAAAGGGACGCATATAAGGAATTGGGTCCTTATCGTAAGTCACGCCCTTTAAACTATATGGATCAATGAATGACTCTACTTGTAAAAAGATAATGTTAGGTTTTGCACGCCCACTTTCATCTTGCTTGTTTATATCTTCTTCAAGCGTTTTCTTCAATACTTCCATACGCCCTTCATCATAGTTCTCAGGCACATAACCTAATTGACTCTCATATGATGCTAAGAAACTATATAAAAAGCCATCTTCTTCATAATCCTTAGTAATATCCTCATTTTCTTGCTGGCGACGTGCTTCTTCTATTTGTGTCACTTTTTCTACAGGTGTTATACGTTCACGCATTTCTTCTAACCGCTTAAGTTTTTCTTTGATACGCTGTAAACTTATACTTTCATCATCTGTGGCTATTGTCTCTTCTTCCTCAGATAATATTTCATTAATGTTTTGTGCAATTTCGTCTGCTTTTTGTACTTCTATGATAGCTACTGTATTTAAAATCACTATCACTGCCATGAAGGTAACCAAAATTTTAGGATGACGTATTTCTGAATGAAACTTATAGCTATTGACTAAAAATAACGTAGCCCCTAAAACAAGTCCACCTATAATAATAACAAGCGGCATAGATACATATTTATTGGCAATAGTAAGTCCATCTTTTAAAATAAAAAAATCAGCCCATCTTAAAGGCAATCCTCGAATCACTAGCATAATTCGATTGGCATATGTCAGTCCTATTAATGTAATACTAAACGTATTAAATACAAACAGCATCTTATGAAAAAGAACGCAAGGTGCTGTTACAATAAGTACAATAAGATAATTTAATAAAAATACATCCATATGTTGTAATAAATAAAGACCACGTGTTTTCAATGAGGTTGCACTAATACATTCAATTGTTATATATAACAGTAAACTAAGGCTCATCCATAATTCTATTCGTTGACCAGCATTTCTATATCTATTTTGATCTTCCATCTTTTTCACCCATGCTCCTCAAATTTACAATAAAGTGCATTTTTTGCCACCTAAATTAAAAAAGCAGCTGGCGTATACCTGCTGCTTTTTAATTTATTATGCTCTACCTGTGTATTCACCTGTACGTGTATCGATACGGATTTTTTCACCTTGGTTGATGAATAATGGTACCATTACTCTAGCACCTGTTTCAACGATCGCTGGTTTTGTAGCACCTTGTGCTGTATCACCTTTGATACCTGGTTCTGTTTCAGTGATTTCAAGTTCTACTGAAAGTGGTGGTTCAATTGCAAATACGCTACCTTGGTGAGATGCAATTTTAACCATTTCGTTTTCTCTAACGAATTTTAAGCTATCGCCAACTGTGTCAGCGTTAACTGCGATTTGGTCATAAGTATTAACATCCATGAAGTGATATAATTCACCATCTGAATATAAATATTGCATATCTTTACGTTCGATATGAGCTTTTGGCATTTTTTCAGTTGGACGGAAAGTTTTTTCAACTACCCCACCTGTTTTGATATTTTTAATTTTACAACGTACGAACGCAGCACCTTTACCTGGTTTTACGTGTTGGAATTCAATAATTTGATAAATATTACCTTCCATTTCGAAAGTAATACCATTTCTAAAATCACCTGCTGAAATCATTACATTTCCTCCTAATATTCTTTTCACATATAGTGTAAACTACATTGTTATAATTTTCAACGATTTTTTTTGTACTACTTGATAATTATAAGCTCTTTTGGCGAATGTGTCACGTTTAAAATGCCATTTTCTGTCACAATCACCATATCTTCAATTCTAACGCCACCAAAGCCTGGCACATAGATACCTGGTTCTACTGTCATCACCATGCCTGCTTTTATAACTGCTTTTTCTGCTGGAGAAAATCTTGGACTTTCGTGGATGTCAATTCCTACGCCATGACCAAGTCCATGACCGAAGCAGTCCCCATATCCAGCTGCTGTAATAATATCCCTTGCAATTTTATCGACTTCTTGCCCTGTCATTCCTGGTTTTATTTGTTCAAGCGCAGCTTTTTGTGCTTTTAACACTGTATTATAGATTTCAAGATGTTTATTAGTTGGCTCACCAATTAAAATGGTACGTGTCATATCAGAACAGTAACCTTCATAAATACAACCGAAATCCATGACTACAAAATCGCCTTCTTTAAGTGTTACATCTCCTGGCACAGCATGTGGCAGAGATGATTTTGCGCCACCTGCTACAATAGAGTCAAAAGATGTTCCAGAAGCACCATTTTTGCGCATGATGCGCTCAAGTTCTAAAGCAATATCATTTTCTGTAAGGCCATTTCTCCAGTTGGCTTCAATAAATGGCACAATGCCTTCAAAAGCTAAGTCACCAATGCGTTCCGCCTCTGTAAGTTTTTTTAGTTCTTCTTCATCTTTAATTTGTCTTGCTTCTTCAATGAGTTTATCTGTTGGTACGAATTCAAACTCTGTATTTTTGGCAAGTTCCAAATAAGTGCTGTAAACAGTATGTTCACTTTCAAATCCAATACGCTTAGCACCCTCTTCTTGTGCTATTTTAAGAGCTGAGCCAATTAGTCCTAGGGTACCTTGATTGAGACTTTCAAAGTTTGGGCATTGAATGCTCACTTGTTCCATATAACGAAAATCAGTAATAATCACTTGCTTTTTCTCTGAAATATATAACATCGCACTAGAGCCTGTGAAGCCACTTAGATACATACGATTTGCTTTACTTCCTACAAGAATGGCATCTAAATTTAATGCTTTCATTTTATTTAATAAAGTTGTTATTCTTCTTTCCATTTTAACTTCTCCTTTATGTGCAGTTTTCTGTCATTATAATTTTTACATTAAATATCTTAGTTTTTATTTTTGTACATTATTAAACAATAGTATAACTATTATTAGACAATAGTATAACACATTTTGTATGTAATGCGTTGTCTTATGCCAACTTTATATCGATTAGTGTTATAAATTTGCGTACTTTTCATTCAGTGAATCATTTCCATCTTTCATAAGCGCCTTCAAAATGCTAGCTACCACTTCATCTACTGTTTTTCCTTCACATTGAATCATTTCTTTACTTGCCGCATCATAAAGTGCTTCACGCCCCTTATAACGCATATGTACTTCATCATAACTTGTAGCAAGCGGTCTTGCTGTATCACCCGCAATACGCTGATAAAGTGTGTCAAATTTCCAATGTAAATAAAAGGTCGTCTTTTCTGCTAATAAGGTGACATTCTCAGGCGTTACAATAATACCTCCGCCTGTAGAAATAACAGTGTCTTCTTGCTGAAGTGCTTTTTTCAAATACTGTGTTTCTAGACTTCTAAAATAAGCTTCCCCTTTTTGGGCAAAAATATTTGCAATGCTAGTGTTTTCCCCTTTTGCAATTTCTGTATCTAAGTCGACCCAATGCCAACCGATCTTCTTTGCTAAGACTTCTCCTACAGTAGTTTTCCCACTACCCATAAATCCTATTAAACATATATTACTTGCCATGTCCCACCTCTTATCATATTGATTCAAAGTAGACTGTGGTTTTTCCTGTGGCTACTCTTATTGTAATACGCGCCTTTTTCTTCAGACCCTGATGAATTAATACAATGGTGCCTGCCTGTGAAGGTGCCATCTTCCCATGAAATTTAATATCTTTGCCTGTCATAAATGTTCCGTCAGCATTTTTTGTAGGAATTGTCACCTCATCCCCCACTTCTATTTTATAAAGTGGGATATTATTGCCCTGTCTGATATAAATCTTCTGCTTTGTACAATATACGTTATATTGCTTTCCTGTGGCCACAGCTCGTTGTTGTGCATATCTAATGCCCTGCTCCACCTTAGTCACAAGTGCCTTAAACTGCACTTCCTGTACAATGCGTGTACTAAGTACAACCCCGCTGCCTACTATACTACTTAATAAAATAACTATAATCAGTTCTAAAAAAGAAAAGCCCTTTTGATTCACTTTTTCTCCTTATTATTTAAGCAATTCGCCCTTTATTTGGAGAACTTTTTCCTTATCACAGCGCATATGATGCATTAACTCAAAGGCAATCACGGCTTGATAGTATAACATACCAAAGCCATTGATACATGTGCATCCCTTCTTTTTAGCTTCCCTTAAAAACAACGTTTCCCAAGGTTCGTAAATCAGGTCAACAGCTACCTTTGCACTTTCTAAGACACTTTGACTACACTTTGGCATCTGTGTTTTTAAAGCACCCATTCCTACACCTGTTGTTTGAATCACAAGATCGGCCTCTAATTTGAGTGCTTCTTGGTCTTCATACACAAAGGTAGGTACCTTAAAGTACTGCGCCATATGTGTTTGTAAAGTCTTAGCATTTTCTAATGTACGGTTAATAATGTAGATTTCTTTTGCCTCATCGGCTACGGCTGTGTAAGCTGCATAAGCTGCGCCTCCACTTCCTATAATTGCCACTTTTTTATCTTTCCATTCCACAAGATGCTCTTTTAATGAAAGTGCTAGACCTTTGGCATCTGTATTATGTCCTATGTAGCCTTTTTCTGTATACACTAATGTATTGATAGCCCCCACCTTTTGGGCTTCTGATGCGACTTCTACTACATATTTAAACATTTCCTGCTTATGTGGCATTGTTACGTTTAAACCCTGAATTCCTAAAGCATGCGCACCGCTTACAGCTTCTTTTAGATTTTCCTTTGTAACACAAAAGGGCACATAAACTGCCCTTTGTCCTAAACTTTTTGCAAGTGTATTATGAATAAGAGGTGATAAAGTATGTTCTATAGGATTACCAATCACGCCACATACTTTATCACTTCCCTTGATGTACGCGTCTTTCATATGCTCTTATCACCCTTTTTTCTATTCCTCTTTTAACTTTTGTCTTCCATTCATCCTTGTCACTTACTGGTTTTACTAAAATGGTTTTAATTCCCGCTAAGTTGCCACCATATACATCTGTAAAAATTTGATCCCCGACAATCACAGCTTCTTCTTTTTTACATGCCATTAAATGAAGGGCCTTTCTAAAGTTTTTACCAAGTGGTTTTTGAGATTCATGCAGTGCAATTACCTTAAGCTTTTCATTAAATTTTACAACGCGGTCTTTTGTATTATTTGAAACCAATGTAATTTTAAAGCCTTCCTCTTGCAATTTCGTAAAGAATTCAATTATTTCATCATGGGGTTCCAGCACATCATATGGAACAAGGGTATTATCTATATCAAAGATAATACCCTTGATGCCTTGTGCCTTTAATTCTTCTAAATCCATATCATAAATCGATGCAATATACGCTGTTGGGTATAACTTTTTAATCATTGTGAGCCTCTTTTTTAATTACTTTTTAGTCATTTCTCTCTCACCCAGGTTATCTATTTGAAGCTTAAGTATACTTTTCCGCTAATGTCTACTGACATTTGACATACTTGCATTATAGTTTTCCTCAGTGAGTGATTCCATATTCACGAATTCAATAAATTCCACTTTATCGCCATCCATGCCTACAAAATACTTATATTTATAATATACTATTTCATTATTGCTTAGTAAAGCTTTAATTGGCAAAGTCACCATAAAACGCATTTGCATCTTTGTACTATAAATGCTCGGTATGATTTGAATCGTATCGGCTGTAACTGTTATGGCGATGATATTGTCCTTATAAGGATTAATTGTATCTGAAAAAGCACTTGCATAACTTGTCGGTTCTAAAATCATCTCCTCTAGAAGCCCCTTTTCTTCCCAAAATAATTTAACAGCTTCATATCCCGTTTCTAGCGCCTTATGATAATACTTAAAATCTTCTTTGAAGCACCCCATCATTTGATTAAAAATTTTCTCTATTAACATTTTTTCTTTTACATTCGCTGTCACCTTATAAGCGACTCTTGTGACATGCTGATTGCACGTTGCCTTTGCTCTTGCATTCTCTTGTACCATTATAGGCTGCACCTCTTGAATGCTTTTTATCTTTAAAAATTCTCCTGACGCTACTGTTACCCAATATTTTTGTATAAGCTTAATCTCATCCTTTTTCTCATCTGTTGCAGCAACTGCATAAATGTAATCATCCGCTTCTGGCATTTCTTCATTTTCACTATATGTTAAAACACTTCCCGTCTGACTTAATACATTTTCTCGTAAATCATAGTAACCTGTTTCAGCTGCCCATACATAATTTTCTTCAAACGCCCTTAAGTTTTGAACCGGGTTAACTGTGGTAGCTGCCACTTCATAGACTATGTCTTCTCCCCGCAACCGTGTGGATATAATCTCCACTTTCTCCAATCTTCCGCTACCATATGTAACATAGTCATTAATCATTAATTTTTTAGGTAGCTGAATCTCATTGCATAAATACTGTTCCCCAAGCTTTTTCTTAACATCTGCACTCAAATAATTCCCTATTTTATCTAAAATGCTTTGTTTATAACTTTCTAAGTTCTGCCAGTATGCACTATCCACGCGCGGATAATTTCTATTTAAACTTAAAATTTCTTCTTCAGATAACGAAAAGTACTGCGCAAAGAAACTGTAAAAATCTGTTTCTGTAAATTGAATCTCTTCTGGCCGTTCTTGCCACTTCGGTAAAACTTCTGTAATTTCAGCTGTTCTTTCCACCGTTTTATCTTTACACCCTACACTCAAACTCATTACTATCACAACTGCCATATACAGTATTTTTTTCATTCTATCTCCTCCTATTCCCTCTCCTTCCTTAAATGCTCAATCTGCACTTTAATATCTTGTGTTTGTATTTCAAGCGCAGAATCTGTTCTATAAAATACCTTTCCTGCAGAATATTTTAACTTTTCATCTTCATAAGGGCCTAAAATCTGCTTTAAGTCAGTATTTTCTTTATATTTCGTAATTTTAAGAGCATCTAATATCTGGCGCATTAAAAGAGCGTCGGATACGTCTATCTTTAAAATCATATTCGGGTCATGGACTATTTTAAGTTGACTGCCTTCACCTACTACAAGTCCCGGACTATAATTTCCCTGCTCCGTTTGCCCTGTCATACGTATAGCTGGATTTGTAGGATTGCTGCCTTCATGTGCCCCCCCTACAATGATACTTCCTTCTATTTTTACCTCACCTTGAATCTTCACATCACCCTTACTGATAATTACGCCCTTAAACGTATTATTTTTTTGGCCTTCTTCAATTGTCAGCGTCCCATTTCCTGCATTTACAACAATACTTGGATAAGCTATACCTTGTCCATCAATTTGTACATAAAATTCATCCATCGAAATTGTTTGGTCATCTGCAATAAACACTTGTATTGGCTCACTGTAGCACCAAGCATGTGCCTTATTAGGCAGTTCACCTATCACATCTTCAAAATTTAAAAGTTGCGGTCTATTTTCATCATTCACAGTACCATAAAATACGCTTCTTTTAGCCGTCATATAACTACGCAGTCCCATATAATTCTCAATATACTTATCATCAGTATACGTTTTACCATACATAAGCTGTCTGCTATACCATGCATAATCCCGCTCTAGTTCACCTAAGTTTCTATAGTAATTAGCATGATTTCTATCTTGTTCTATAATATATGCAAAAGGCAAGTAGTCGCCATAGTGTTCTGTAAAATCTGCAATTGATGGCCGCTCTACATCCGTCGATAAAAAACCAGTCATAAAAAATTTTTTAGCTGTTAACTGATTTTTTAATCCTGCACCTGTTGTAATCTCTCCATTTGCAGTAATCTTAGCTGGTGCATAAGAGGTTTCATTTATATTGCTATCTCGTATTTGAATTTTATTTTTTTCAATTTCTTCATAAAAAGGTGAATCGGGCGCTAAATAACTACCATTCGCAGCCTCATCCTTTCCTTCACTATAGCCCTCCCATAAGGCCACTTGTGTAAAAGGCGCACCTACACTTTCCCACAGTTTCATAGGCCTTGCATCTTCCCACAAACGCATATAAGGTTGTCCACTTACTAAAATACGATAAGCTGAAATTACCGTATTAAATCCTCTTGCAAAAACGCAGCTACTATCGTTGGACACCTCCCACTGCTGCTGTAAATGCTTCCCAGATTCTACTTCTAAACTACTGCCATCATTAACGCCAAATATTACCCCCCCAACATCAATTCGGGAATCTCGCACGCCTTGGCTAATCATCACATCATTACTTGTAAATACATTTTGCCCCACCTTAATCCACAAGTTGCTGCCTTCTTGGTTCAACCCCTTTTGATTCGCTGTTTCTTCATCACCATCATCTATTAAACCTACCGTTCCTGCAATAATATCCCCTGTGTCTACCAAGATTCTTGTCCTTAAATCATACGATGTATTCGCCAGCCATCCATTGGTGGCTACAACATTATAAATACATGCAAGGTCTCCATTTTTTATATGTAATTCTCCCCCATTACTTACAACAATGCCACCCGTCTGCCTGGCATCTACCTCATCATTTAACGCAAGATATTCTACTCCCCTGCCATCTGCTTTATAAGTATGCCGTCTAGCTATCCCTTTCACTTGCATGTCCCCTTCTTCTATAATCAAACTTCCTCCATCAGTAATGACCACATCAGAGAAACTAATAAGCCCGCTAGCTACAATTTCTGGTGGTTGTGCCGCCCAAGCGTATTTTTCATGAATCTCATGTGGAATTTCCTCAGGTATAACAAGCATGACATCGGCAATCACCGTCTGACTGTCATAAATTGTACCATCTTCTGTATTTTTCGTTTGTGCTGTTCCAATAAGTTTAAAACGACTTTCATCAATTGCATTTTTCTCTACCTTCTTCACCACTTCTCCTTTGACTGTTATGATGGTCTTATAATCATTTGTATCAATCTGATCACTTTGCACTTCATAAGTAAAAGGGGGCTCGTTTATAAAATTTTCCATAATAAATGCATATAAGTATTTTTGAATATTTTCTCTTAACCCTTCCTCACTTTCTTCACCAGCCTTAGATGTTTTAATCATCAGTTTATCCTGATCATAATAAAATAGGTCATATTTTTTACAGCCCGCCTGCCCTTCCATAGCTTGTACTCTTTCATTTAATGCAGTCGGTGTCCCTAACTTAACCATATATTCATCTGTCAGCTTTTGAATGATATAAGGCATTGCATGTGCTAATGACTTATTGATTGCATCCACCTGTTTTTCTACACCTGATTTTGCCAAATAATAGGTATTGCTTGTCTGCCGCTCCACCATTGACACATCTAACTGCACATTAGCTATATGTATACAGCTCACAACAACTATAGTAAGTATCAAAATTACAATGGCGGTCATCAACATAATGTTTCCACCTTGTTCCTGCCTACGCATATTTTTCCCCTTCATTTCATTTTACTCATAGCTATATACATCTATCATTTGTTTTACAACCTTCCCCGCTTCTCCTATCATTGGCTTCATATCTCTGGTAACAATTGCAATGATGAAGTTATCCTTAAATCCTATATCCTTGGTATATTGAATACTTGTTTTACTATGTATTCCCTTATCAACCGCTACGATTTCTATCTTTTTATTGCTATGTTCTAAGCTGCCGTCTTTCACATCCTCATTATTCTGACTACCTTCTATCACTCGTATTACCTGATTTCTTTGTGTTTGATTCACAAATGTCAAGGTGAGCTTCTCATTATCCTCTAATGTTTCAAGACCATTACGCCCTAAAAGCTGTCGTATATCTACATTAATAATGCTCATTTCATCAGACTTGTAATCAGTTCCCATTATGCTTGTGTAAATAATTCCTATAAGTCCCTTGTTATTTTTAACTGGCTTTGGTTCTTCCATTATAATTTTCTCTCCACTGGATATTCCTGTTATCCCTGAAGAATCATTAAGTTTACCACTTATATTCTCTATCCCTTCTTTGCTTAATGTAATCGTATGTTCGCCTATTACTTTTAAACCATCCATTTCCCTAGGTGCTAACTGGGCTTTCCAAAACTTCGTTTTTAAAGCTTCACCCATTTCAAAGCTAATTTTTCTACTCTCTACTTCATAGTCATTAAAACAATATATTGGATGTGTATAAAATTTAGCTGCTCGTTCTAAAGCCTCCTTATTAAACACTAAAGCCTCTTTACTCCTATCGATATTTTCTGTGCGCCATATGGCCACTTCATAGGCATACCGTTCACTCCCATAGCGTTTGTCCATAACTTTTTTATCTAATGCTTTAAAATCTTGTTCCCATAAAAAGTCAGAAAGTAGACCTTTTTCTAGAGGTGTGGTATCTATATACACCTCTTCTAAGCAAATTTCAATACTTCTTCTCGCTTCGCCTCCTACTGGATACTCTAAAATCTCATGATTATCTTTTTGCTTCTTTAATTTAATGTCTTGTGTTAACTGTTGTTTGATTCTTTCTAATAAGGCTTCTGTATACACTGTACTTTCCGTCAAAGCCTGTGCTGTCCCCCGCACTTTATTACTGGCTACAAAACTCATACAAATGGGCCCGATTACACTGGCAATTATAAGCATACAAACAAGTACTTCCACATATGTAAAACCTGCTGACACCCTTTCTTCATACCTTTTATGCATTCTTTTTATCATTCTCCTCCCCCTACTCATCCTCAGTAAGTTTTACATTTCCCTTTGTTTCTCCTGCTTGTACTTCTTCATCAAACTTGTCATAAATATGAATATGACTTAATAAGCTCCCCTCTAAGTCCACTTGTATTTCATCTTTTCCATAGTTATAGACATAAATATGTACATGAGGCATGGCATTTTGTACTTGTCGCATACTTGAATGAATATATAATACAGGTTGCTGCATTATTTCCGCACAAGTTATCTGTTTAACATTTCCATTTTCATCTTCCATAGAAAACTCATATCCTGCCTCATTAATTGTAATCGTAATATATACATTGCTTTGTGTAACAAGGCCTAAATATTGCTTTTCTTTACCTGGCCCCATCAGTTTATATGTATCTCCTGATGTTAAAATATCTTCTACATACAACTCAAAAACTGAATTTAAATACGGTATTTCTTCATATTCTTCTACCCGATCTGCACTTAGCACAGATGATGACATCACAACTTCCTCCGCTTGCCCCTTACCTGCCAAACGATTTGCAAATCCCACACCATCAAATGGTTTGGCATTATTGTTAATGCTATTAAAACTTACGGCATATTCCTCCTGCTCTTCTTCCATTTCTGCTCTGACATAAATAGAAAAGTTTAACTGTACAGATACTACCTCTGATAAATCTTCTCCAAAAAAGCCTTGTAATGTTTCTAGCATCTCTTCATTTTCTGTGAGCTGTAACTGATTATCTATCTGAATATTATTCATGTGAATAATCTGATATGCCCCATTGATATTCTCAATAAAATCCTTTACTTCCCCATAATAACTCGTAAAACTAACATTATAATCTTTTTGAATAATGGGTATCATCTCATCTTTAATAGGTACACTACTTACTTCTACAACTTGTACATCATAAAACTTATTGGTATCAAAAATACTATAGATTTCCCCTAATAGTTTTGCAGTAGATGCCATATTGGGCATCGTGCTTTTCACAGCCTCTTGCTTAGACCTTATAGTTTCTAATTCTTTTTTTGTTTCAGGTAATTGCTTTAATCCTTCTTCTAATCGTACTATATACGCTGTTGTCTTTTGAATCTCATTAACCTGATTATTAATCTTAGCTTGATCTTTACTATAAATATTAACTAAATAATATCCTTGTGCACCTAATATGAAAACAAGCAATATCATAGAACTTATTTTCTTCCCCCCTATAAACTTCATCCTAACTGCCCCCATCTACCATGCTTCATCTTCTTCTAATACTTCCTCTATGTCTTCCTCTGCAATCACCTGTGACGCTGTTATTTCCTCCACACTCCCTATTGCTATCGTATAATTATAATAAGACATTCTTTCTCTTTCTTGCTTGTCTGCGGTAAAGCTTACATTGCCTCCGCCATATTTGCTTTCCAAGGTTGTCACATAACGCAATACGGCATTATAATTTGAAGCAACACCTGCTAAATTAATTGTATCCCCCATTATCTCCTCACCCGCTGTAAGGCTTAATGACTGAATAACTACACCTGTAGGTACACTGGTCGTTAAACTATCTAATATTCGTACACTAATAAAATTGGAGCTTTTTAGTGTCTCATATCTTTCTGTCCATACCTTTAATTCAGCCTGTGCCGCTTCTAACAATTTCATTGCCTCATCTACCCCTTCATACTTAGAGACATTGACCTTTGCTTGTAAGGTATCTAAAGTTGCCTGTTGCGCCTTAAGCCTTATGTGAGGTATGATTACACTCACTATAGCAAATACAATGCATTCTATAACCAAGATCCCTATACCTATGTATTTATAACTTCTCATTTGTCGTTCCCGGCTATACATGACAGGGAGCAAATTAATTTTTTTGATATCTTGCTTCATACCTTCCCCCTCTCTATAACCCATTAATAGCTCCTAATATATTCATAAAAAAGCGTCTATATGGCTCAAATTCAACACCAGTCTTTTCAGTTACCCTACTAAATTCACTCAGTTTTTCTACAGGTATATTCAGCGCTTTAGCAATACAATTTTTAATCCCTTTAATATTAGCGCCACCACCCATTAAATAAATCTTTTCAATAAAGCTATTTTCAAAACTTGCATAGTAAAATTGCAAAACACGTTCTAATTCTTCAATTAAACTATATTTTATCTGCTGATGAATCACTTCTTTTAAGTGCAACTCCTGAGTACACGCCTCCTCTTCACCCTCTAATTCACCCAGTTTTTCATTAACTACCTCATTAATATTTTCTACACCAAAGTCAATCGTCTTTGTAATCACTGCTTGTTCATCTACAATAACCGTTACCACTGTACTACTTGCGCCAATATCTAAGACCATCAAATGACTGGCTGTCTCATAAAGGATGCCGTGTACTTTACCAAATGCAAATTCTAGTGCTTCTGAAGGAATCGTAATCAAGACAGGTGTTTTCTTTATACTTCTTATAAGTTCTGCAACTGGTAAAACAACTGTATTAGGTGCCGCTACTAAAAGTATTTCATTTTTAATTCTGCCTTTCTCTTCTCTTTCTCCTACAATTTTATAATCTATTTGATAAAGATCCTTTTTAACCGGCAAATACTGTTCTACTTTAGTCTCTAAGTTTCGTTTCATCAGTTTTTCTGGCTGCTTATCCACAGTAATCTTGCGAATAATGATATGACTACTTTGAACAACACTTACCACCTTACGTGCTTTATACTTCTTATCATGTATTTCATTTAATAATACAGATTTAATGACTTCCAAGTCCTTGAGCTGTCCATTACTTATACAGTTTGGCGGCGTATCAATCAAAGAAAACTTTTGAATCTCTAATGTTGCTGCACTTTTAACCACTTCTATCATTTTGATGGTATGACTTCCTATCTCTATCCCCATAATATGTTCAGCCATCATTTCACCTCTTTCAAGTTCCAAGCTTTTAATCTATTTTTTCTTTATAAGCTAACGATTCTGTAAAACTCATTTGTTCTCCCATTGTTTGATTTACACCGCCTATAACACATGTAAAAGTAATATAATTTGAATCAGCCATTCGTACCACCTTCAATTCATCTACCAAATCACTAATCAGATTTTGCGTATCACTTTCTTTCCCTTCATAAAACAAACTATATTTTCCTTGCTTAAGATTATAAATACTGTTTTTTCTAAGCCTAATTTCACCCACTGTATTTTCTGCTGTAACATACTTAATCTCGTCTAGCATTCCTTTTATTTCTAAATCAGAATCTTCAGCGCCATTTTCAATCACTTTAACACTGCTGCCATCTTGTACCTTAATGCTTACTTTAGTGGCTCCCCTTATTTCATCTCGAATAAAATCACTTACAATACGTATCTGTTCACTGTAATTCACCTTTGTCCGAAACCTTACAACTCCCTCATAAATATTAGAAACAGTTACAATCATAACCTGTAGTAAAACAGCCGATAACATAATACTAAGCACCATTTCTAATAAACTAAAACCCTTTTGTTTCATCAACCTCCTCCTTAACTCATACTTTTTATACCTCGGCTCCCCATATCAACATAAACATTGTGGCAACACACAGAAAAGGACCAAAAGGATAAGGTTCACTCTTTTTCCTGATTACTAGCAAAATAGCGCCTACGCCTATTGCCATGGCACAAGCGATTATCAGCATTGTACAAAGTTGCCAACTTCCTATGAAAAGGCCTAGCATGCCCATTATACGCACATCCCCAAAACCAAGTCCCTCTCTGTGCATTAACTTATTAGATATACTATAAATAAGATAAAACCAAATGTATCCTGCACCTCCAGCTACAAGACCTGCCCATAAATAACCCCAATCCTGATAGATGATACTTAATACTACCTTAAATCCAATTCCTAAAAGGCTCCCAAATATAATTATGGATGTGGGTAAAATCATACACCTCATATCAATGAGACTTAGTATAATAAGCACTATACAAAAGCTCATATTCATCAAAGTAATTACAGACATACCTTCTGCGAAAGACCTGTCTTGCCTCAAATAACAAAATCCCAAAACAAGCCCCGTATAAACACCAGTCAATACATAACGTCTAATTCTCTTGTACTTACTATCACACGTACGACCTTTCCCTTTAGGCTGCCACCTCTTCTCCATATACTTATTCAAGCAACATCCCATCATCATGCCTAATATCATCACAACAACTTCTTCCATTACCCTCCTCCTTCAGTAACCAGTCCTCACATATTATTTAACATTTAAAGTAACATCCTTCTCACCGTCTTTTACAATCCATATATCTTTATTCGCATCATTTACTTTTAACATATCATAGTTTGCTTCATCTACTACCAACACAAAATGATTTAGCTCCCCAGAAAACTTACAGGCCGCTGGCGTTGTTTGAAGCATTAACTTGGAATCCATCAAATACTTCGTGTCTAAATAGCCATTTGCAAGCAAATCCTTTAGCACCTTTCCTTCATTAATATCACCATCTACATTAAAAGTTCCTGGCGTTGTTCCTACATCAGCTTTGTAGATGTCAATTTGCTGCTGGATTACTTTAATGCTCGCAGCATCTGTTGTCAATCTAGCTCTTGCTGAAATCGTACTAAATTGTGGTACAATAACGGCACCCAAAATCGCCATAACTGCTACAACTACAATTAATTCAATCATTGAGAATCCTGCCTCACCTTTTGTTTGCTTCATCTTATTACGACTCCTTTTAAATAGCCTGCCTTATTCTCTTACATAATAGCTGTAGCCGCTGAAAAAGTAGGTTGCACAACTGCCAGCATGAATCCTCCTACCAAAAATGCCATTACAATAGTAAGCATAGGCTCCATCAGCACCATCAGCTGCTCTACTGCTAACTGAACTTCTTCTTTAAAATAACGACTCATTTTAACCAACATATCATCTAAGGCACCTGTCTCTTCTCCAATATGAATCATGCTCTTTAAAATAGGTGGATAGATGCTACTTTTCCTTAATGCATCATATAAACTGCTCCCTTGTTTTAAATCCTTCATGACCTCTTCTAATTCTTGACGAACTACTGCATTATCCATGACTTCTTTTGTAATCTCTATGGCTTGCAACATTGGAATACCAGATGATATAAGCATCGACATAGTAGCTGAAAAATTAGCTGACATTGATTTTTTCTTAAGCTTTCCAAAAACAGGAAGCACTAAAGCTACTTGGTCTATCATCTCTTTCCCGCCTTTAGTTCTTGGGATCAATATACTTATCCCTACCCCTATGACACACACTACTAAAATGATCAACCAGTTTCCCATAATAAAATCACTTAACCCTATCATTATCCGTGTAGAATTTGGAATCTGAGCTCCTGTTTCTACCAGTAAAGTCATAAAGTTTGGTACAACCTTTATCATTAATACAATCACAACACAGATTAAAGTCAAAAGTACTAAAGTAGGATATGCCAATGCCCGCTTAATCCTTTGCCTAATCTGTAATTGATTTTCAAAATGGTCAACAGTTTGACGCATGACTTGTTCTAATCTGCCAGATGCTTCACCACATTCAATCATGTGAACCAAAAGTTTTGGAAAAATCTTTTCTTGAACTGCTGCCTCCGAAAGCCGGTCACCACACATAACTGCTTCTTGAATATTTCTAAGATGGCTTTTCAGCCTTTTATTTGTACACTGCTGCATACAAACCTCTAAAGCCATAGAAATACTAATGCCAGCTTGTATCATAGCGGCAAACTGTTTACAAAAGAAATTAATATCCTTTAAAGCAATGTGCTCCTCTAAAATTAACATGCTAGTCTCCCTTCACCTACATCATTTAACCTTAAGCTTTTGCAAGTAAACATTTAAATTCTTCTCCCCTAGGTGCATAATAACTAGCTGTTTCTAATGTAATTTTTCCTTCATTATAAAGTTGTGCAAGAGAGGCTTCCATGGTTCTCATGCCTTGTACCATTCCTGTTTGAATTTGAGAATAAATTTGATGTGTTTTTTCTTCACGAATAAGATTGGCAACAGCTGTATTGGTCAGCATAATCTCTAAAGCCACACAGCGACCTTTGAGTGTCTTCTGTGGCACAAGCTGTTGGGAGATTACACCTTTTAAAATATCTGCAAGCTGCATACGAATCTGCTGCTGTGCATAAGGCGGAAAAATATCAATAATACGATCAATGGTTGCTACTGCCCCTATTGTATGCAGTGAACTTAATACTAAATGGCCCGTTTCAGCAGCCGTAATAGCTGTAGCAATAGTCTCTTGATCCCTCATCTCACCTATTAAAATGACATCCGGATCTTCTCTTAGTGCTGCACGCAGCGCCGCATTATAATTTTGACTATCTATACCTATTTCACGCTGATTCACCATACTATTTTTATGCGCATATAAAAATTCAATGGGATCTTCTAAAGTTAAAATATGTTTATGATATTTTTGATTGATATAGTCAAGCATTGTTGCAAGTGTCGTAGATTTGCCACTTCCAGTAGGACCTGTTACAAGGATAAGCCCTCTTGTATGGTCTGCTAAACTTTGTAATATAGAACGCGGCAGTCCCATTTGTTCCATAGTGGGAATCTCTACACCAATATAACGTAAGGCAGCGGCCCAACTTCCTCTTTGCTTAAACACATTGACACGAAAACGTCCCTTATCGGCTAAAGTATATGAAAAGTCTACTTCATTGTTTCCTTCAATCTGTGCTACAAGTCCCTTTGCTTCTAAAAGCTGTCCTATAAGCTGCCTTGTTTCTATCTCTTCTAATACGGGTAAATCTAACGGTATTAACTGGCCATGTAATCTAATGGTTGGCGGAATTCCCGCTGTTAAATGCAAGTCAGATGCTTGCCTTGCAATGACCATGCACAATAATTCATTAATGTTCATTCTGCATCCCACCCTTACTGCTCATATGTGATACGTAACATTTCTTCCAAAGTTGTAGTACCCTGTCGTACATTGTAATACGCATTTTCCCACAAGGTACGCATGCCTTTTTGCTTAGCTACTTCTTTAAGTTCTTCTGCCGTCGTCTTACCCGAGGCAATCATTTCTTGCAACTGATTATCCATCACTAATACCTCATGAACAGCACTTCTTCCCTTATATCCTGTTTGATGACAGCTTACACATCCTCCTGCTTCATACACCTCTATTCCTTGTGGTACCTTATAAAATGCGGCCTCCGAGGCTGTTACAACATGCTTTTTACAACAAAGAGGGCAAAGTTTGCGTACCAGTCGCTGAGAAATGACACCTTTAACTGCAGCACCTACCATATAAGCCTCTGTTCCCATATCAATAAGTCTTGGAATCGAACTTGCTGCATCATTTGTATGCAGTGTACTTAAAACCAAATGCCCCGTAATCGCTGCACGAATAGCAATACTACTTGTCTCTGCATCACGCATCTCACCTATCATAATAATATCTGGGTCTTGACGTAAAATTGCACGAAGCACCGCTGCAAAAGTAAGTCCTATTTTATGATTCACAGCCACTTGATTAATTCCCTCTAACATATTTTCAACAGGGTCTTCAACTGTCACAATGTTTAGAGATTCCTTATTAAGTCGCCTTAAGGTAGCTGCTAATGTAGTCGATTTTCCACTTCCTGTGGGACCTGTCAGCAAAATAATGCCATGAGGATTTTTAAGTAAATTTTCTACCTTAATATAATCCTCAGGAAAAAATCCAATCTCTGAAAGTTCTCGTTTCTTGTCCGTCCGATAAATGAAACGAATAACCGTTTTTTCACCATAAATTGTGGGTAAAATACTAATACGTAAATCTACTTTCTGCCCCTTAACGATTTTCGACATACGCCCATCTTGTGGTAAACGTCGCTCTGCAATATCTAGTCCTGATACAACCTTAATATGAGATGTTATGGCGCTTAACGTTTCTTTGCTCACATTTATCACTTCACGCAGCTGTCCATCTACTCTGTAACGTACGCATACCACCCGTTCAAAAGGCTCAATATGCAAATCTGATGCACCATCTAAAATACAGCGTTCTAAAAGATTATTTACAAGCTGTACCTTTGATGAATCTTCTCCCATTTCCCTTTCAGCTACTCTTGTCTCCTGCTTTTCTTCTTGAAGTTCCTTCTCAACTTGAAAAACAATATGCTTAGTTTGTGCAGAAATATACACTTGGTTAATCAGTTCATCAATAGCCCTTCCTGAAGCTAAAACTGGCAAAATCTCCATCTTTGTGCTAATTCTAATATCATCTAGGGCATATATATTTAATGGTTCTGTCATAGCTACGCGAAGCTTATCCTTCTCGGCGCCTATAGCAATGGCCCTATGCCTTCTTGCAATAGGTTCCGGGATTTTGGTCGCACTACTTAAATCAATAGCGCACTGCAATAAATCTACATAAGGAACATTTAACTGCTCTGATAATATCCTTAATAAACCCACCTCTGTTACAATCCCCTTCAAAATAAGGATTTCCTCTAATCCCTTTCCCGTTTTTTCTTGCTCGTTAGCAAGGTCTTGTAATACCTTGGGTGTCATTATATTCGCCTCTAAAAGCAACGCCTGCAGTGTTTTTTTCTGCACCTTTTTCATATGTTATCTCCTTAACATGTCTATTTTACCCCTTACACTACATTTTGTTTTTATATTCAGAAATTTTAATCAATTATTGTAATCATTATACTATTTAACTGATCTATAAGCAACATTTTCTTAACAATTTATTCCATATTCACTTTTATATACTAAATATAGCCTTAAAAAATAACATTTAGTCACCTATACTAATTTTTTATTATTTTTTTGCAATTAGTGCTACCCATTAAATCAGCTTTTTTATAGCTAACGCAAAAAACCTCAAACTTAGCTCTGCTAAGTTCAAGGTTTTTACTTTACCTATTAATTTTACCTTTTCTAAACTTTGTCGTTTATATATTTCTATGTTTTCCTACCTTTCTTGAAAACAACCTACACTTAATTTCTTCTAAGCATAAGCTAGGCATTACCCTTATAAATAGCCTCCCGATGCTTTATAAATTCGCAAAAATCGGTAAGTCCACTTAGAAATATATATTTTATAAAGTTCAGATAAGGGGGAGGCCAACCTTTTTTTAATTACTACATGAAAAGTTTCTGTTTAAACTGCTACTTAAACATCTACCTTGGTACCCATAACTAAAAAAGGCCATCTAACTTTAATAATACAATGAATTGATATGTGTGTAAGACCTTTTCACCCACTTAACTAAACTAAGCTTTATAAGCATCCTTGCCGCCATAAGTTTGACAGTGCTCATCCCACCATGTTAGCTACTCGTCCCGCCAGCTTAAAAAATAAGCTTGTCAGCTTTGCCCTTCAAGTTCTGTGATTTGCCTTACACTTATCTATATGTTAAGTTTTAAAAAAATCCCTACCTATTTTATAAAACTTTATAAAAAAATAAGCCACATCATAAGCAAAATGCTTAGTGACGTGGCTTATTTTTTTACATTTATTTATGTAATAAATGATTATTTGTTCATTGCTTCTTGGATTGCAACGGCAACTGCTACAGTAGCACCTACCATTGGGTTGTTACCCATACCGATAAGACCCATCATTTCTACGTGAGCAGGAACTGATGATGAACCAGCGAATTGTGCATCTGAGTGCATTCTTCCCATAGTATCTGTCATACCGTATGAAGCTGGACCAGCAGCCATGTTATCTGGGTGAAGTGTACGACCTGTACCACCACCAGAAGCTACTGAGAAGTATTTTTTACCTTGTTCAATACATTCTTTTTTGTATGTACCAGCTACTGGATGTTGGAAACGAGTTGGGTTTGTTGAGTTACCTGTGATAGATACGTCAACACCTTCCATGTGCATGATTGCAACACCTTCACGAACATCATCAGCACCATAGCAACGAACTTTTGAACGTTCACCGTCAGAATATTTGAACTCTTTAACGATTGCTACTTTACCTGTTGCATAGTCAAATTGTGTTTGAACATATGTAAATCCGTTAATACGAGAGATAATTTGAGCAGCATCTTTTCCAAGACCATTTAAGATAACTCTTAAATCTTCTTTACGTACTCTGTTTGCAGAACGTGCAATACCGATAGCACCTTCAGCTGCTGCGAAACTTTCGTGACCTGCTAAGAAAGCAAAACATTTAGTTTCTTCTCTAAGAAGCATAGCTCCTAAGTTACCGTGACCTAAACCTACTTTACGGTCATCAGCTACTGAACCTGGGATACAGAATGCTTGAAGACCTTCACCGATAGCTTCAGCTGCATCTGCTGCTAAGTGAGCATCTTTTTTAAGTGCGATAGCTGCACCTAATGTGTAAGCCCAACCAGCATTTTCGAAAGCGATTGGTTGAATTCCTTTTACGATTTCATATGGGTCAAAACCTTTTGCTTGACACATTTCTCTTGCTTCTTCAATATTTTTAATGCCGTATTTTTCACATACTGCATTGATTTGGTTAATTCTTCTATCATAAGACTCAAATAATGGCATTTCTCGGCACCTCCTACTCATGTCTTGGGTCAACTGTACGTACAGCGTCATCAAATCTGCCGTATTGACCTGTTGCTTTTTCTAATGCTTCACTTGCATCCATACCTTTTTTGATCATATCCATCATTTTACCAAAGTGAATGAATTTGTATCCAATGATTTGA
Source organism: Cellulosilyticum sp. (assembly GCF_982396655.1). Taxonomy (NCBI): domain Bacteria; kingdom Bacillati; phylum Bacillota; class Clostridia; order Lachnospirales; family Cellulosilyticaceae; genus Cellulosilyticum; species Cellulosilyticum sp. The sequence goes on from NZ_CEVXFV010000001.1 coordinate 44,812, forward strand.
TCATCTGCATCTAAGGCAATGTTTGTTACATAACCTTCAGCCATTTCAAGGTATCTTGGTCCTTTAGCTACTGTTGAGTACATTGTACCAACTTGGCTACGAAGTCCTTTTCCAAGGTCTTCAAGACCAGCACCGATTGGAAGTCCACCTTCTGAGAAAGCAGTTTGAGTTCTTCCGTATACGATTTGTAAGAATAATTCACGCATAGCTGTATTAATAGCATCACAAACTAAGTCTGTGTTAAGCGCTTCAAGGATTGTTTTACCAGCTAAGATTTCTGCTGCCATAGCTGCAGAGTGAGTCATACCTGAACATCCGATTGTTTCTACTAACGCTTCTTCGATGATACCATCTTTAACGTTAAGTGTTAATTTACATGCGCCTTGTTGAGGTGCACACCAACCTACACCATGTGTGAGGCCGCTAATATCTTTAATCTCTTTTGATTGTACCCATTTACCTTCTTGTGGGATTGGCGCTGGACCATGGTTTGGTCCTTTAGCGATTGGGCACATTTGTTCTACTTCATGTGAATACATCATTTGTCATGACTCCTTTCCACTTGTGTATATTTAAAGATAAATCTTTAAATCAAAAATTTAACAATACATACATATTGTATCGGCGGATAAGGAATATGTCAATATTTATCCTTTTTAAATTGTTATTTAAATTGGTAAATTTTATGTCCCGTCACATTTTGAGGTAGTTTTTTGGTGGCAATGCTCAAGGTACCTTCCCTTAGTAAATCCTTAAAAATACAAGCTTTTTGTTGCATTTTCTGTCCTGTTGTGTCTAAAATTTGAGCTTGTAAATTTTTTACAACATTTTTTTTATTCCCCAATAAAAATTGTACTTCTAGTACATCTACTTGTTCTAATCCTTTATCTAAAAGTCTAAATTGCTGGTGTACTCTTGTTAATGCTTCTGTTTGACTTGCCTTTAATGCAGCTTCATTAATAGGTGTTTTATCTAAAAATTCCCCACTTTCTGCAATAACCTGTAAAGAATGTTTAAAATCTGGGTCTCTATAGGTATAGATATTAAAGGTTGTTGGATATTGACAGTTACAACCTGCACCATAAGCACCTAAACCAATTCTTATCTTAGGATTAAAATAATTTTTTGCCATATAGGCCGCTGCCACAAAATCGCTTCCTTCTACTGGCTTTTTCAATGTATTTTGTATATAAATATAATCTACAGCCGTATCTAGTTGTAGAAAGCTTGTCTTAGGCATTTGTTCAAATTTATACTCTGTACGATTTAATGATTCATTCTTTTGTCCCTCTTTGATAATCTTTTTTAAGCTGTGCAAATAACCATTACTTGATTTATAAGGTGAGGTGATTGCAACAACAAGTCCATTCGTCTGGTATACACTTTGATCCATTTGTTTTACTTTTTCAATCCAAGCAGTACCTTGTTCTTTTAAGCAAGCCTTGCAAAATTCATAAAAAGGATAGCCCTGTTCATATAGATAACGTTTTTGTGCTTCAGCACCACCTAGACCTAAGTTACCTAATGTACCCAGCACATTATTTTGGCTAGCAGCTTGGCTTCCATTAATAAACTTCTTAAGCTTATATTCATACCAGCTCGCATCTTGACTTAATAAATTTGCTCTAGCTTCTTCTAATATTTCACCATGCTCTTTTTCTTCTTTAGGTGTAACCATTGTTATTTTAAAATAAGGTTTATAACCTGCTTCTTCATTTGGCAAGGCAATACAATTCGTTTTTAATATCCCCTTAAAAGGTGTTTGTTCCCTTCCGCTTTCCTCTAATAAATAGCTGTACAAAAAGAGATAAGGCAAATCTTCTTGTTTTACATTCCCTGTTTCATAATAAAGCTGACTACGTGCAAATTCTGTTTGAGCCTTAGTTGTTAAAAGTGTATATTCCCCTTTGGCTGTTTCTTTAAGACTAAGGTTTTCATCCAATACAAGTTCCTCTAGTGGAACACCTTCTAAATTACATTTTTGACCTTGCCACTGGGTCATTTGCTTTTTAACTTGTCTCCATTCTTCTTTTGTAAGCTGTGTCAAAGTAAGGGGATCTTCTATCTGCATTTGACCAGGTGTTAAAAAGAATGTACACATACTTGCTTCTTGCCATAATGCCCTACACGCTTCTTTTTTAATCGCTTTAATTTGGTCTACATATTCTTTACGCTTATAATATTGACTTTCATCTTTACCATGTGCCCAACCATCTAGTATCGTCTGTGGAATAAAAATACTACGTTCTTCGTCTTCTTCATTTTGCATTTGTCCCCATTTAGCTTCTAAGAGTACATCTTCCTCCATAGCCTCTTCACGGCTTTCAGAAATCTTAAGTAGTACCTCATCTAATATTGCATTATATAAATTTAGCTTTTCCCGTGGAATATTTTTCACCACTAACGTATACATCATATAAGGTAGGTCATCATCCTTCAGTATTTTTATTTCTTGACAGCCTAACTTTTGAAGTGTTTGTTGCATAGGACTTAAACGGCTTCCTAAATAGGCATTAATCCATAAATCCATTTGTACCTCTTCTTCTACACTTAGCGCATGTGGCATCACAAAACTTTTAGCAATAGCACACTTACTTCCTGGATTTAATACTGCACTTTTTACCATTTTAGGCACTTGTAACGTTTTTACTTCAAGACTTATATTTTCTCTTGGCTCTTTTGAACTGTGTAAATATGTTTCAATTATTTCAAGTACTTCTTCTATTGGTAGCTGCCCATATAATACCACACGCATGTTACCTGGATAATAATAACGATTGTAGGTATCTATAAATTGCTGATATGTCAGCTTCGGTATTTCATTAGGATCGCCACCGCTATCATGACTATATAACGTATCGCGATATACCGTTTGCCTTACTGTGCGATATATCTTGCGATCTTCATTCCCATAAGCACCTTTCATCTCATTATATACAACACCACCACTACGTTCTTCTTCTGGTGCATAATTAAAAGACTCTTCATAAAATCCGTAAGGCTGATTTAAAAAATCAGGATTAAAAATACTATCTAGGTAAATATCAAGTAATGCCTTATAACAAGTCATATAAGGTGTTGCAAAAGGAAAGATTGTCATATCCCCACTTGTTAAAGCATTCATATAAATATTAGGATAACTGCTACTTGCATCAAAAAACAAACTGGATGATGGATACTTCTTTGAGCCTGTAAATAGGGTGTGTTCAATAATATGATTGACACCGGTAGAATCTACAGTCGGCGTACGCACACCTAATGTAAAACTCTTATTCGTATCGTCATTTTCAATCCAAATTACTTCTAAGCCACTATTTTGATGCACATATTTGTGCAGTACATCTTTCCCATGTCTTTCTTTAGCATATTCTTTAAACTGACTTGTTATCTTAGTATTTTCTACATTTTTTAAGTTTTCAGCTTGCCCATAGCAATTGGTCGTCACCAAAACTGCTGCCAGCATTATAAAAAAACATCTTTTTAACATGCCCTTCACTCCTTTTAGTTAGAATGTGCAGCTCATAGCGTTCTCATACACAAACTTACCTTTTCCTTTTGTTCTAGGAAAAAGTCTTTTTTCATATATTATAGTTAGCATAAATACTTATTGATTCTAGGAGGGAATTTAAATGTCATCTTCTTCAAAGAGTAATCCAAACTCCTTTTACCCCCCCAATAACGCTAGGCAAAATTTAGGTCAACTTATCGTACAACTTTCTACAGATCCAGAACAAGGTACCCTCACACCTATCTCAAATGTACAAATTACCATTAAACAAACAGCACCTACTGGTGAAGAACAGGTACTTGCCAACTTTGTAACAGATGAAGTAGGTCAAACCCCTTCCATTGAACTTCCTGTACCCCCTATAGATTACAGCTTAGATCCTACCAATACGCAAATTCCTTATGCCACTTATCGGATTGAAACAACTTCTACAAATTACATTGACACCATTGTCCGTGGCTCCCAAGTATTTGCTGATACTTTATCTGTTCAACCTATTTACTTACAACCTACTACACGATTCCAAAGAGGTACAGGACGTCATCCACGTGAGAAATTTATACGACAACTTTCTGAGGACATTGTTATAGGTCCAGCTACCTTATATGGTAATTATCCTGATAAAATTCCCGAGGCCGAAGTAAAACCAATTATTCCCGGCTCCGGCTTTATCACGTTATCTAGTGTAATTGTTCCTGAATTTATCATTGTTCACTCAGGTAGTCCTAATGATAATACAGCCCCCAATTACACCGTTCCTTTCTTAGATTATATTGCTAATGTTGCCAGCTCCGAAATTTATCCAACCTGGCCAACTGAAACAATTAAAGCTAATGTTATTGCCATTGTCTCCTTTACCTTAAATCGTGTTTTCACTGAGTGGTACCGTAATCAAGGTAAGTCCTATACCATTACTAATTCCACGGCTTATGATCATGCTTTCTTCTATGGTCGTAACCTATTTGATACAATCGTCCCTATTGTTAATGAAGTATTTGATATATATGTCAAACGTCCTGGTGTTCTCCAACCACTTCTCACACAGTATTGCGATGGCGTTAAATCGCAGTGTCCAAATTGGATGACACAGTGGGGCAGTAAAGATTTGGGCGATGCAGGATTTAGTGCTGAGCAAATCCTTCGTAACTTCTATGGTAATATTGACTTAAGTACAGCTCCAGCTGTAGAAGGTAATCCTGAATCCTATCCTGGTACGCCACTTCAAATTGGCTCTAGCGGCCCAGCTGTAAGACAGCTCCAACAACAACTCAATCGTATTTCACAAAATTATCCACTTATTCCTAAAGTAGCTGTCACTGGTAATTTTGATGATGCCACTGCTGATGCCGTAAGGACCTTCCAACAAATCTTCCATTTAACACCAGATGGTATCGTCGGTAAAAGTACATGGTATGAAATTTCAAGAATATATGTTGCAGTATCTAAACTAGCAGAGTTGGGGTGATTACCAAAATGATTAATTTAATTATCTTTTACTTTAAGAATAATAAAGCACATCTTTTTATGACAAGAAAATCAGGTCGAAAAAAATCTGATTGATTTAAAAAAAGGAAGGTCTACTTTTGTTATGTAGTACCTTCCTTTTTTGACTTATTAAATTTTTGACTTATTAAATGATTTATTCTGTTTTTATTGCTGATAATGCAGATAGTTTAGTGGCCTTTTTAGCAGGGAAATATCCTGATACAAGCCCTACTAAAGTAGCAAATAAAGTAGCTGCTGCCATAAGCCAAAGTGGCACAATTGAAACAACACTTGCATCATACATACCAAGCATTTCTGCAATAGGCCCACCAGCCATATTCATCAGCTTTGAAAGTAAGAAAGATATCAGCGATCCCACAATGCCACCTATAGCCCCAATCATTAAAGCTTCTATTAAAAACATATGCTTAATGTCCGTGAGCTTCGCACCAATTACTTTCATAACACCTATTTCCTTTGTACGTTCATAAATACTCATCATCATTGTATTGGCAATACCAATTGCTGCAACTAAAAAGGATACAATACCTATACCACCAAGTGCCATACGCTTGCTATTAGATTGCTCTTTTACACGTTCGATGTATTCCATACTACTATCTACATCACTATAGCCTAATGCCTTAATCTGTTCAACGACTTCTAATACATTATCACGGTGATTGATTTTAACCGCTACCTGTTCATAGGTTGGCAGCTTATCTTTATCCTTCTTATTATCAGAACTCTCGTCTCCCCAACCTAACTTTTTGCGATAAGCCGCTTTAGCCAGTTTAATTTCTTCATAAATATTGCGTGTTACAAAAATTGTCTGCTCCATGCCATTGTTGTTATTTGCAAGTTGCCCTACAACTTTCACTTCAATACCTTTAGGTTCTTTAATTTTCCCTTCTGTGCCATCTAAAAAAGGCTTTCCTTTATCATCATAGTCTGCAGCTTCTAAGACAATTTTATCACTGCCTATTTCAATAGGGAGTGTAGGGAGTTCTTCCCCCCACACCATGTTATCCCAGTTAAACTGTTTACCAATCTTATTCATATAAGCAAGTACTTGACCGCCTATCACCACAGACTTTTTCTCTTCCTCATCTACAAATCGGCCCTCAGCCAATTCATAATCTAAGGCTTCCATATCTTCCTTGTCTAGTACCATAACTTGCATTGAAAAAATACTTCTTTGTTTGCCAAGGGTAATATAGGCATCTGTCGTAAGCTGTGGAATCACGTGTTCTACATTAGGGATTTCTTCAATTTTTCTCACAACTTCATCTGTAAGCTTAGGCGCTTCATCGCCCCCCCAGCTATAGCTATAGATATTAACTAAAGTCAAATCTCCCCACTGCGCAAATTGCTCCTCCATATTTTGATCCATGGCAATTCCTAAAGATAACATAAGCACAATAGATACTGTACCAATGACAACACCTAATACGGTCAGAGCTGTACGTAGTTTCCGCCGCCATAAAGAGCGAATACTCATACTAATTAAGTCTCTAATCTTCATCCAGCATCATCTCTTCTTTTTTCTTTTTACGTTTTTTGAGCATAATTATTACAATAACAATGATTACAACTATAACTGCACCAATACCTGCAATATATGGCCATTTTGCTTTTTGTGGTGCTTCTTCTTCCATCATCATATCATCCATAGGCATCTCTTCCATCATATCCATGGCAGGATCTACCTGGAAACTAAACTCTTCAACTACTTGTTTTGCTTCACCTGTTGTATCTTCATAATCAATAATAAGCCTTCCAGTTAAAATCCCTTCTTGCTCTGGAATAAGTACAGGTTCATAACTTTCTTGTGCCTGACTTTCAAAACCACCAATAAACACTTTGTTATCTTGTACACTAAAGCCTTCGCCTTCAATATGGACAATAACATTTGTTACATTCGTTTTACCTGTATTGTAAAGTGTAGCAGATAAATAAGTTTCCATCCCTACTTGTCCAATATCTACATTAATATCACCAATTTCAATCTTTGTCGCCTGTTCTACAGGGATACCAATGCTTTCTGTAGCTGTCACTTCATTCCCTTCATTATCCTCATAAGCCATCTCTAAGCTGACTTCATAAGTCTTAGGTTGTGCACTTGGAATGGTGTACATTGTAATTTTCTTAGTTTGCATTTCACCTGGGTTTAAGTCTGCAATATAAAATGTATTACTTGCCTTAACAGGTGCAAATACTGTTCCTGTATTATTTTCACCTTGTTCAACAATTTTTAAGTTAGCTTTTAAGTTATGTACAGATTCAAGTTTATGTGTGTTTAAAAAGCCAATTTCAAGTTCAAAGTTTTCGCCAGCTTTAACAACTACTGGATTTACAGCATATTCACCAATGATAACTTTTGGTTTGCCTTTTTTGTTTTCTTCATCCTCATCATCCTTGTTATCTTCTTTATCTTTTTTAGGATTTGTGATATTTACACTGCCATATTGATTAATAACAATAGGTGTCTCACCCTCCCCATATTCGACTTCAATCTTAATAGGATGAGAACTGCTTACTGCTGCTGCAGTCGCTGCAAAACTTACTGTATACTGCTTTGTTGCACCCTTTTCTAACTTGTTAAGGAAGAAAAGATTTTGAGACTTAGGTACGATGCCTTCATCTCCTGTTACTGTAATCTTAAGTTTTTCTGCGCCACTTTTTGAAGAAAGATTAAACTTCACATTGAAGTTCTGATCCACCCCATATGTAGCTGTAGGCGAAATTACATTGCTAATCACAACTTCAGAAGAAGCTGCTGAAGCTGTTGTATTTAAATAAACATATTGGCTATCTTCTTTTTCTTCACCTGTAGAACTTAAATAAGTCAGTTTTAACTGCACGGGTACTGTACTTGATTTCACACTCGTAGGTACTTTAAGTGAAAGTTCTACTTGCTGAGACCCTTTACTTGCTACAGTTCCCACATGCTTAACATTTCCGCCACCTACGATAGAAATATTTTCTGAGTTAACAACCTCAACACGCACATTTTTTGCATCACGATCCCCTACATTTTTAACTGTAAGTGTAAGCTTATTGGCTACACCTGGTGTAAAAATCGTATCACCTTTTGTACTTACCTCTAAAGCTGATGGGACTACATTTGTATCTACTTGAATCTTCACATCATAGCTTGTCCCTAAAATAGATACACTTGCTGGATAAACGCCACCTTTAGTTTCTTCATCTACATTTACTGTAAATGTCAAATTACGTGTTTCCTTAGATTTTACATTGCTTAAAGTTGCTTCACTCTCCTTGATTGTTAATCCTTTAACACTACTATTTAATGAAAGTGTTGCCTTTGCCTGATTAATTATACTACTTGTTCTATTTGTTACTTTTACAGTTACCTTTTGTGTCTTTCCAAGACCTACAATAAGGTTTTCTGTATTATCAATAGAAAAGGCATCTTTATAATCTTCACTTGTTTTAGCTGATAGTGTATAGTCAAGTGACCCACTTGTAACATATATTCCTTCATCTGAAATATCATTTGGATTCTTCTTAGTTCCTACAGGAATATTTACACTAATCTCCTTATCATCGCCTTTATAAATCAAGCCACTAATTGTAACAGTTCTTGGTACCCCATTACTAATTATTGCTTCTGAATCTGATACACTATATGATAACTTAGATGCATCTACTCCACCCCCACTTACAGTAGGCTTTAAAATATAAAGTGACTGATTTTCATCTGGATTATTTACAACTACTTTCACTTGTAAACTAAAGCTATCTCCTAATTGAAGCGAATTCTGGCTTTGTCCTATACTCTTAACCTGAATAGTTGCTTCTGCACCATAAACTAAATTAAAATTTCCCGGCAATATGTATGTAGCTACCACAATAAGACTTAACAGCCATGTGAGCCAATTATGATTGTGTTTCATAAATTATTTCCTTTCCATTCGGTGTATTTTTTTCAATCTTTAAGATGTTACCATCCTGTACTGTAATAATTTTATCTGCATAATCTGCAATTTCTGCATCATGAGAAACGATTATCATCGTCTGATGATGCTCTCTTGCAATTTTCGTAATCATTTCCATAACCTCAATTGTCGTATGAGTGTCTAAATTCCCGGTTGGTTCATCTGCAAATAAAATTCTAGGATTATTGACAAAAGCACGGGCAATACTTACCCTTTGCTGTTGCCCACCACTCATTTCCTTTGGCTTATGTTTTAGTCTACCGCCTAATCCTACAGCCTCTAACATTTTTGTAGCACGCTGCTCTCTTTCTTTCTTAGGTACCCCTTGAAAAATAAGCGGCAATGCCACATTTTCTAAAGCTGTCAAAGTAGGAATAAGATTATAAGATTGAAAGACAAATCCTATATACTTCTGTCTAAAAATTGCAAGCTGTGATTCATCTAATCTTTCAACATGTACATTTTTAATCTTAATAGTCCCCTTAGTAGGTTTTTCTAAACCTGCCAACATATTTAAAAGAGTTGATTTACCTGAACCAGAGCTTCCGAATAGGCAGCAGATTTCTCCTTTTTCTATCTCTAAATCAATATGATTTAAAGCGACAATTTTCTCTTTTCCCATACGATAAACTTTTCTTAGATTCTTTACTTCAATGATTGATTCCAGCTGATTTTCCTCCTTTCTCATACTTTTTGCATTCAAACTTCATTTTTACAAAATAGTATTTCTTTAGTATAAAATTCCACATACTATAGTGTAACATACCTTTATTTGATATACTATCCATTTCATTGTTTAAAATATATAAAAAAAACTAAAAAAATGAATAAAAGAGCTACTCCAAAACTATTTGACTAGTTGCGCAGTAGCTCCTTTATTCATTTTAAAAGATGAGTTGTCTTCTTAAAATATCCAAGCTATTTTCAATACATAGTTTGCCATATCCCCATTCACGACTTGGATACGTTACACCAGGAACATCTTTCTTAGTGCCTCTTAATAAATAGGTTTTTAAATTCTCACCATATAAATACACATTATTTCTCTCTACAATTCCCCATTGCATTAAAAGTGCTACACCGCCTGTCACATGAGGGGTCGCCATACTTGTGCCACTTAAAACTTTATAACCTGTACTTGTATTACTAGGACCTGTAATTTCTACGCCTGGTGCCACTAAATCGGGTTTAATGACACTATCGTTCCTTCCAAATCCTCTTCCGGAAAAAGGCGCTATCTGATTGGTGACATGATTATATGCACCCACCGTAATCACTAATCTAGCCGTTGAAGGTGTTGTAAGCGTCGTATCTGCTACAGGTCTTAAAAAGTAGCTATTTCTTCCTGTCACTTCTACAGTAGGCCCCCATGCATTATAATTTCCATCAATAACATTTATCCCATATATCACAACTGTCCAGCTCCCACTTGTAATAGGTTTAGTAGGGTCTGAAGCCGTTAAGTAGATTGCAAATTCTTCATCTCCATTTAAGGGCGACGGTCCTGCAAATGTTGTATAAACCTTCGTCCCGCCTAATCCATATTGTACAGGACCTGTTGCATAAATTAATCTTGGTGTCTGTCTACCTGAAGGATCAATGACTTGAAATTGAAATTCATCAATAAAACTTTTCCAAACAGACAAATTATATTGTGTCACATTTTCACCGATTTGAAATTGAAAACGTGCTTCTCCCCCTTGTGTTACTACACCTGCTGTATGATTTTCCGTATTCCCTTCATTACCACTTCCTACTACTATGTTATTTTTCCAGTGCGTTGCTGCATCGTCTAAATATTGTTCTAAAAGTGCATTTCCATCATGGGGTCCTGCATTCATACCTATACTAATATTAATAGCTACCGGTTTACCAAGTTCTGTTGCCTTTTCTATAACATAACGTACAGCTAGCATAATCTCTACATTTCTCACAAAGCCTTCAAAATCCGGCTGACCTAACTTAACAATGATAAATTCTGCATCTGGTGCCGCCCCTTTATGGTTCCCATTTGCACCTCTGCCATTACCTCCTGCCGTCCCCGCCACATGTGTACCATGCCCGATAACATCTTCACTAGGGACTATAGCTAATCTCTGGGCGCGTGTAGGTTGGGCTAATGCTTCATTAATTTGGGCCCTAGTGTATTCTGTTCCTGTCAAGAACCCGGCTGGTGGACTACCTGTAATTGTTTGATCCCATATATATTCAATGCGTGTCGTTCCATCAGGATTTCTAAAGTCCGGATGCGCATAATTAATACCAGAATCAATAATGCCTAGTAAGACTCCTGTCCCTGTTAACTGATACGGGGCATTATTTTGAACACTGGTAATGCAACTTGCTTCCATATTAGTGACATCGTAAACCATCCGTTTAGGCGTCTCCATATACTCAACTTCTGTGTAGTTTAATAGATTTCTAATATTTTGCTGAGGGATACTTAATACAGCAAATTGATCATTAATAATTTGAGCGACACCACCTTCTCTCGCTGCAACGGCTGCAATATCGCCATTATATTTGACAACAATTTGCCATCTTCCCGTTTGCCCGAAACCTAGTAAAGCTAAATACTCTTCTGAAGCAGCAATTTCCTGTTCTGGTACAATGCTTAATATACTTAAGGTTGCATCTGTTTTGTTTTCCATAACATTTCACCACCTTAAGTACTCGTATTGGCAAGATCTAACATATAACTTAGGGCTGCCTCTATGCATAATACACCATACCCCCAGCTTTCATTGGGATAAGGTGCATAACTTGAGGCCCTTGTTGCGGTACGTACAAGGTATACTCTTAGGCGTTGGCCATAAAAATTGCGTTGCTGTAAAACAAAAAGTCCATATTGAAGTAAAAGGGCATAGGCTCCTCCTACAAATGCTGCTGCTGCACTAGTTCCTGTAAAGTTCACATAGCCAGTGGTACTATCTTTATTTGCTACAGGAATATTAATTCCAGGTGCTACAAGGTCTGGTTTTATCCTATTATCTGCTGTATATCCCCTTCCGGAAAATGGGGCGATTTGTGTCGTTTGTGCATTGAAAGCACCTACCGTTGTACCGCCTCTAGATGTTCCAGGACTTGTAAGTGTTTGTTCAACACTCGGATTAAAAAAACGACTACCACTCTCTGTAATTTGTGCCCACATATTATAATTACCTATTAAAACACTTTTGGGTGTAACACTAAAGTTCCATTGTCCTTTATTAATGTTCGCTGTTCCTTGTGCCTGAAACCATATAAATATTTCTTGTCTTGTAATATTACTGACAGGTTCTAAAAAATTAACCAGTACTGCTGTATTATCAAATAAGTAAGCCCGATTAGGTGTTCTACGGCTTAGCGGGTCTGTTCTTTCTCCATTGGGTGCTTGAATAACCATTTCAGCTTCATCGATGAATTCTTTCCATAAGCAGCACCCATAACTTCGCTTATCTCCTTGCATCACAAACTGTATTGTTTCTGTGACCCCTTCTTTAAATTGACCACTTACATGACATCCCTTATTGGCTTCATTCCCTGCTCCTACAGTCACGTTACACACCCATACATAAGAGATTTCTTCTATATAACCTTCAAGTGGTGTATAACCATCATGACCTGTTAAACTATTACCAATTCCTAATATAATGCTGATAGGCATATTAAGTTCCCGTGCTTTACCTAATACATAATCTATCCCTTCCATAACATCCATATCTGTAGGCCGACTACTACCTAATTCATAATTACCTATTTTAACAATAATTAATTCACTTTCTGGTGCAACGCCTTTATTTGCCCCATTAGATGCTCTGCCATTTCCAGCTGCTATGCTTGCCATAGCTGTTCCATGTCCACTGTCATCTTCTGAAGGTACAATTTCAAGCTGCGCCTCTCTATTTTCCGCCTGTAAGGCCTCATTTATCTGTTCCTGAGTATATTCAGCACCTCGCCTAAATCCTACTGGTATCTTTCCTTCAATAGTTTGGTCCCATATATATCTAATACGTGTTGTATTGTCTTCATTTAAAAAGTCTACATAGCTATAATTAATACCCGTATCAATAATTGCTACAAGTACACCTTTTCCTGTCACATTAAATTGACTTGTGGGTAAGCCAATATTACTTGCACATACACTCCCTAAGCCAATATCAATATAGCTTTGTTCTACTGGTAAACTCAGCCCAATAATCTGTTCAGATGTCGAAAGCGTTCCAATGTTCTCCTTGGGAATAATCGCCATTAAATACTTACTTCCTACTTTAATAACATCCATATTTAGTTCTTCAATAGCTTGTGTTAAATCTCCTGCATAAGTTACAATAATTTGCCATCTATTGGGGTCATTTGGCATCTGAAACAATACTTTAGCCTCTCTTGATAGTAGATCTTCATATCTTAATGCCAACTGTAATTGTGGACTAATTTTATTAATATCCATAATCTCCTCCTATTTATGCATTAAAAGGGGTTAATAAAATCTTACTTAGTGTATCTTCTTCAAAAACACCATAACCTTGATTAGGATTAGGAAATGAAATATTGGTAAACTGCGAACTAAATTCTAAAAGTATACTATTTAGTAAATGACTATTTAAGAGGGGCCTACCACTCTCCGCCCGCCACTTCTCAAAAATTGTAGCTGCTGCACCTAAAATGACACTTGCACTCACTTCCACGCCTTCTACAACAACGGCCTCTCCATTTGTATCAATTGTTTGAATAATGCCATCTGCTGCTAATGTTGGTTTGACACGATTATCCATAGTATATCCTCTACCAGAGTTTCTAAGTGTCGTTAATTCATCTAAGTTATATCCTGCCACACAAGTTACTGCGCCAATATTACCCACGGACCCTATGGTAACATATGGATTTTGAGAAAATAACGTAACATATGGATTAGACTGTTTACCAGAAATCCATAAATCTACGCGATTAGTCGTTTGATTTTGAATTTGAATTTGCATCGTCCATTTTCCCTTACTCATATTGCTAATCCGAAACATAATATCTTTGCTGCTACTGTAGTAATTCAGCTTCTCCCCCTGACTATAAACTGTTGCCGAATCCACTGCATACTCCCCTCGCTGCTTAATTTGCACCTTCTGTCCTTTTGGGCTTATGACTTCTACTTCCCAATCATTTAAATACCGCTGAGTTACAAGCCCTATAATATTTTGCCCATCTTCACTGCATTGTAGCTGAACTACAGGTTCTTCAATACCTTTATCATATAAAGTTTGATGATGCTTTTGGTCTCCCTCTCCTCCTGTAGGGACTATAACGGCATTGCCTCTTTCACTCCCGACTAAAGTAATTAATATATTATAAAAATTAGCCCCATCATGTGTATCTATGTTCGTATAATAAGGCACATAGAAAATCACAGCCTTATTTTGGGATTTTGCCAAATTTTGAAACTTCCATATGGCAATCATTAATTCGGGCATCAGTATATTTTTAGCATTAAACATACCACCATAAATTTTCTGCAAGTTTTCTGGTGCTGTATTTACCTTAGCCACTAAAATTTCTGCTTCTGTTGCGATTCCTTCATAATTTTTATCTTTCCCTGCTGCAATATTTATTAACATGGTATCTTGATTGCTATCTAGAGGAATGGGAACGATTTGCTCAGGATTTTCACTTTGAAGTGCTGTATTAATTTGTTCTTTTGTATAAAAAGTACCTTGTTCCCCCTCTGTCTGATACCATATGCCTGCAATTCGAGTCGTCCCATCTGCATTCCTAAGCGTCGCAAGCCGATAATCTACACCGCTATTACTTATAAGTGCTATATAAACGCCCTTACCACGATATGGTAACTTTCCTTGTAAAACTTTATAACTCTCACTTACTCCTTGAGATGATGTCCGTATAACTTCTTCTCTTTCTAAAACAGGACACTCATATCTGGGAACCACATAGGGCCTAATTTCATTTGCATAACGATTAATTTTATCTTTTCGGTCATAAATCAAACCATAAGCTCCTGTTCCCTTAATCGCTTCAAGCCCAAGGCTTGTTAAATATGCAGCTACACCTGTGCCATCCTCACTAAACGGGACATAGATTTTTTCTTCATCTGGTATCATCTCATAAAACAAATCATCAAAAAGACTTTCATTACGTAGCGGTGTACGATATACCTGTCTTAAATCACCTGTCGGGTCTTTTTCTAAGCAATTTACAACACGCCGCATCATCTCTTCATAGTTACAGCTTAAATAAATTCCTTTTTCTATATAAAACTCAAAAGCCTTTTGGCTAGGCATATAATACAAAGCAATTTCATCTTTTTTACTATGTTTTAAAAGTGCCCCCTGTACTTCTTCAAGCAATTTATTAACTATCTTTCCTGTTAAGCTGCGGTAACGATAGTACTTTTCCTGTGGTGTCACTTGACTATAAATGATAAGGGGTTTTTTATACAACTTAGCCCATTTTACAAGCTGCTTAATACACTTGATATATTCTGAAGCCGTTATGCACGCTTCTGTTTGATAGCAGCTTACCCAATAGGTTTCCTTAAGTGAACGACCTGTCGTTCTTACCTCTAACTTTTCTGCTTTCATATCATAAAAAGCATCCACCCTATCCGCTAGCTGTTTTACCCCTACTGTGGCTAATAACATACTTTGACTTTTCAATAAATCAAGGGCAGGTAACTGCTCCTTATTTTCTATCTCCATCTTAAAATCTAATTCTATATATCTTTCTATTTCACTTAATCGGGTTAATGCTTGTGCTTCTACATCTTTTACCTCAAAAGGATTTCCTCCTTTACTATGCTCTATAATAACCCTCATTTTACGCCCCCTATATATTGGCTATACTCGCTCTTAAATCTAACTTGCCATAACCTTCAATATTATTGGGATATGTGACACCCCGCTGCCGCATAGCGCCCCTCATAAAAATAACTCTTGCAATTCGTGTATTCATTTGTGGCAAATTTTCTCTTATAACCGCCCATTGCATTAGGATAGCAGCTGCACCTGCCGTTACTGCTGCTGCCGTACTCGTACCCACATAAGTTGTCATACCACCACTAATACTGGGTCCTTCTACATTCACACCTGGTGCAATAAAATCAGGTTTTAAAATGGCTGCTGTTGTAGGGCCTCTCCCCGAACCAATATAAATACTTCCATCTACATAATCGTATGCCCCTATTGCAATGGTGTATTCAGCCGTAGCTGGTATTTGAATTGTAGTATCTGGTGCTGCCTTTAAAAACCTTGTTGCTTCTCTAATAAAATCCTTTCTTGGTAACCACATATGAAATATCCCATTTACTACGTCTTCACCAATCATGTTTATAGTCCACAGCCCAGGAGTAGGTGCCTTTAAACGAATCTCAATTTTTTCACCACCTGTTTCTGGATCAGGATATATATACGTAATTGTTAACTCTGTTTGCTCTAGATTAAAGCGATAAACTTGAGATTGATTGGGTAAAATAGGCACCTTTTCTACCACCTGACCTAAGGGACTCTTCACAGATACTGTTAACTTATCGGGCAGTGTCGTCCATAAATAAATGGGAAATCCTGTACTATTTTCCGCCACATTAATTTCTAGTTCTTGTATCTCTCCTGTGGTAATGGTGCCTTCATAATGATGTCCTAAATTACTTTCATTACCTGCCGCAATAATAATGATGATATTTTGTGCTAAGCTCAAAGTTTCTAAGTAACGTTCTAAAATATTTGTTCCATTATGGGCACCATAATTACTTCCTAAACCCAAGCATATTACTAATGGCTTTTGTTGCCTCACTGATTCTTCCACTAAAAAGCTAATTCCTGCTATCACATCATTTTCTGCATATGCCACCACATTAGGTTCTACAAGATAATGCTCCTTTAAACTTACTGTTGCTTCTCGCAGCTTAACAACAAGGATATCCGCATCAGGTGCCCCGCCTACATAGCCTCCTTCTGTCATTTGATCATTTCCTGCTGCTACACCTGCTAAATACGTACCATGCCCATTTTCATCTCGAGAAGGTACTACCGTATAAGGATCTTCTGCTGCTAATGCTTCATTAATTCGATTTTCATTATAATACGTGCCATAATTATACTTTTGAGGTGGTGCCCCACTTGTAATGGTTTGATCCCAAATGCCAACAATTCGCGTTGTATTATTAGCATTTTTAAACAACTCATTTGTGTACTGAATCCCTGTATCTACAAACCCTATAATGATTCCTCTTCCCCGCAATTCACCAAATGCACTGCTATGAAATAATGTAATATTAGAAGCTTCTAGTGCTTGATTTGCATTTAAACCATATAGTATGGGGAGACTTACAAATTCCAGTTTCGCCCGAAATGCATTAAATTCACTTTCAAATTGTGGCTGCACTGTTACCGTATAAAGATTTGACCCTATTTCATTAAATATCAAATTAGGATATTGCGCTTTTATCTGATTCAATAAGATAACTCTTTGTATTTGCATGTTATTAATCAAATAAGTTTGTGCCTCATCTTGCCTCATGCTAATTCTCCCTTTCAAAATAAAATGCTCAAAATCTAACTTACGACTTTGAGCATTTGTTATCTACTATTATGTTTATGCAAAACACCATCCAAATATTATTATTATCATTTGCCATACTGTGAAATAATACGATCAATAAGGCGGCTTGCTTCTGATTTACTCAATTTATTGGTGTCTTCTTCTAATATAATTTGATGACGATTACATAAAGCTTCTAAATAAGATTTTTGCCTTTTTGTCATAGGCACATATTTAGGAACTTCCCACTTTAATACTTCGGGTTTGAAAAGCTTAGGTTCTTTGAATTTAAAATCCCTCTCTAAGTTTCTAAAAAGTTCATAAGTCGCATGCGCATCATCATATGCACGGTGCGCATTTTCAAGTGATATACCATAATATATGCATAAATCCCCTAACTTACGACTTGGCAATTCTTGAAGCATCTTTCTAGAAATAATTAACGTATCCACACATTTTTTTTCGAAAGGCAAATTTAGTAAAGTTGCCTTAGCCTTCAGCATACGATAATCAAATAGGTTAATATTATGACCTATAAGAGGTACATCCCTACAAAATTCAATAAACTGTGGCATAACCACTTCAATAGGTGGTGCATCCACTACCATTTCATTCGTAATACCAGTAATGCCGATAATATAATCTGAAATTTGTTCATTGGGACGTACAAGTTGATTAAAACTTTCTTTTACTTCTCCGTTTTCCACATAAACTGCACCAATCTCTATAATCTCATTGTTTATAGGATGGCCACCTGTGGTTTCAATATCCACTACAACATAGGCATCCATTTTTCTTCTCCTACTAACTTTTAAATTATTACATCCGTATATTTATTTTACAACACCTTTCATATATTGCAAACTTATTATTTATATTTTTTACAATTTACTATTGACAAAATAGTTTTAAAATACTTGCTTGAAAAAAGTCCTTTATCAACTTAGTATGGAAGAGGGCTTTATACGCCATATACAATATATGCATCTTTTTATTTTAATAGCATACACATATTGTATACTTTCAAAAGATGAATAAATATAAAGGGGGGTGTATCATGAATTATTCTGTGATTAAACGTGATGGACGAAAGGTACCATTTGATCTTACAAAAATTTTTAATGCTATTACCCGTTCAGCTAAAAATCTTAATCTTACGGTTAATCCAGCTGAACTCACAGAAGAAGTCAATTCACGACTACACGATCAATATAGTCAAGAAATGACTGTTGAACAAATTCAAGACACCATTGAAGAAACTTTACTAAATCTTGGTCTTATGGAGCTTAAAAACTCTTATTCCAATTATCGTAAAGAACGTACGCGAATTCGCGATTTAAAATCCGAACTTATGGATACTGTGCATAATATAGGTATTGAAACAGACCGCGATAATGCCAATGTCGGCAATAATTTTTCTTCAAAATTACTACGTATCGCCAGTGAAACCAACAAATGGCATAATCTTTCTAAAATGCCTAAAAATCTAGCAAAACTTCATGAACAAGGCGACTTATATTACCACGATTTAGATAGCTATAACCTAACGACAAACTGCTTACATATAGATACAGGTAAAATGTTCGAACACGGTTTTAATACTGGTTATGGTACCATTCGTAAACCAAAACGTATTGAATCTGCCGCAGAACTTAGTTGTATTTTACTCCAATCTTCTCAAAATGATATGTTTGGTGGACAATCTCATGTAAACTTCGATAACGATATGGCACCTTATGTAGAAGCCACACGCCAAGAAATTATTACAGATTATGGTGCGTTAAAAACACTTAAGGGTGAGGAAGGTTTTAAAGAATTTGTAGAAAACAAACTCCTAGAACGTGTTCATCAAGCCATGCAAGGCATTGTCTATAACCTCAATACCATGCATTCAAGAGCCGGTTCACAAGTTCCATTTAGTAGTTTAAACATCGGTTTACCTACATCTCAGGATGCTGCTCTTGTCTGTCAGGTTTTCTTAGAAGAATATGAAAAGGGATTAGGAAAGCATGAACAACCTATTTTCCCAAATATTATTTTCAGACTCAAAAAAGGCGTGAACCGCCTACCTGATGATCCTTATTATTATTTATTTAAAATCGCTTGCCGTGTAGCTGCTTCACGTATGAATCCTACTTTTATGAATATCGATGCCGATTTTAATCTTGCTTATTATAAACGTGGTATTTTACCTGCAACTATGGGTTGTCGTACGTATATCTGTTCTAATGTTAATGGCCCAGAAGGCCCGAATCGACGTGGTAACAATGCACCAACTACAATTAACTTACCACGTATTGGCATTGATGCCCACAAAGACATTAAAACATTTTGGGCACTCTTAGATGAAAAATTAGAAGCTGCTAAAGAATCACTCCTCCACCGCTACTCTATCTTGCAGAAGCTTAAAGTAAAAGATTTACCTTTTGTAGCAGGTGAAGGGTTAATGCTAGGTTCGGAAGGTCTAGGTCCTAATGATAGTATTGATCCTATTTTAAAAAATGGTTCTTGGTGTATTGGCTTTATTGGTCTTGCTGAAACTTTAGTGGCACTTACTGGAAAACATCACGGGGAGTCTGAGGAATCCCGTCAGTTAGGTTATGATATCATTGCGCACATTCGCGATTTCACAGACCGTACTACGTTGGAAACCCATATGAATTGGAGCTGCTATGCCACACCTGCAGAAGGTTTAAGTGGCAAATTTGTTGTACAGGATCGTCAAAAATATGGCCTCATTCCTGGTATTACAGACAAGGATTATTACACTAATAGCTTCCATGTACCTGTCGGTTATAATATTTCCATCCCAGATAAAATTCAAATTGAGGCACCATTCCATAAGATGTGTAATGGTGGACATATTAGCTATATTGAAGTAGATGGATACCCTACACCTCAAACGGTAGAAAAGATTATTACTTATGCTTATGATTATTCTAATATTAGCTATATAGGTATTAATTTCCATTTACGCTACTGTAAAGACTGTGGCACAAGTATTAATGAACAAAGCCTTACTTGTCCTAAATGTGGTAGCATGAATATTCAAGGGATTAGCCGCGTAACAGGTTACCTTAGCTTAGATGAGCGCTTTGGTGCTGGTAAAGCTGCCGAAAGACATGATCGCCTCGCTCATAATGGCAGCCATACAAATACGTATAGCAACCTATGACAAATACTTTACAAGTCGCTGGCTTTCTAGAACACTCTACAGTTAATGGCGAAGGCTTTAGAAGTGTTTTATTCTTATCAGGCTGCCCACATCATTGCCCAGAATGTCACAATCAAGAGATGCAAAGCATAACTTATGGGGAAGAAGTTCCTTACTGGCAACTCCTGAAACGCATTGAAAAAGTCCTACCACTTATTGATGGCTTAACGCTTTCAGGCGGCGAACCTTTCATGCAAGCGGCAGCACTTATTCCCTTTGTCAAATGCGTCAAAGAAAAGTTTAATTTATCTATTTGGTGTTATACAGGCTATACATATGAAGAACTCTGTAAAGATACATTACATCAGCAACTTCTTAAATACATTGATGTACTCGTGGATGGGCCCTTTATTGCAGCTTTAAAAGATACAAATTTAAAATATCGTGGTTCTTCTAATCAACGTATTTTAAAAATTTCACCTGATATGCCACCCACTTTATTAAACTATGATGACGATCTTGAAATAAGGGAATAGCAAAATAAACAATCCAAAAATATAAAGGACGTATTTGAAACAGATTATCTTGATTTCAAATACGTCCTTTTCATTATACGCTTTAATGCATTGATAATGCTTTACACGATTTCAAAGTCTTCCATCGTTCTTCTTAGGCTTGAGGCACTGGATTCTAAGGCCTTTTGCTCTTCACAAGTAAGTGGAATGTCTAATATACTTTCAATACCATGCTGGCCTATAATACAAGGCACACTTAAGGCAACATTATGAATATGATATTCCCCTTGTAATGTTGTCGAAACAGGTAAAACGCTTAGTTCATTTAAAGTAATCGCCTTAACAAGTCTTGCTACCGTTTCTGCTATACCATAATTCGTATATCCCTTTTTCATTAAAATCTCTATGCCTGCTTGAACCACTTCCCTTAATACGTCTTCTTGATTAAGAGGCTCTTTATGAAACTTTTCATTACAATCTTTTAATGGAATACCGCCAATATTACACAAGCTCCAAGTGGCCATTGCCGTACTTCCATGCTCTCCTAATATATAACCATGCACATTTTTAGTATCTACCAGAAAATGTTCTCCTATAATACGGCGCATTCTTGCTGTGTCTAAGAGGGTTCCTGTTCCGATAATCTTGTGCTTTGGATAATCAAACTCATTTTGTGCCACAAAAGTTACAATATCGACTGGATTAGAGACAAAAATAATGATTGCTTCTTTCGTATAAGCCGTAATTTTCTCCATGACACTTCTTGTCACCTTGGCATTTATTTTAGTAAGTGCTCTCCTATCCGTTTTTTCTCCTGGTTTAATACTAGGTCCTGCTGTCATTACAATAATCTGAGCATCCTTACAATCAGCATACGTTCCTTTACGAATACGTACATTAGGCATATATGTAAAAGAGGGGGTATGAAAAGCATCCATCGCCTCTCCTTCTGCCTTCTTTTCATTTTTATCAATCATTACAATTTCAGCCACTAAACCTGTGTTTAAAATTGCAATCATTGTCGCTGAGCCCACCATTCCCGCACCAATAATACATACTTTATTTTTAATCACATGTATCACCTCTTTATTTCTTCCACTGGAATATAACAATACCTATAATCATCACACCAACCCCCACTAGCTTTGACCATATAAAAGGTGTTCTTTCCGTGTGAAATAGTCCAAATAGCTCAATCAAATAAGCAGATACCATCTGTGAAATCAAAATTAACATTACTGCATAGGCAGGACCTAAGTTTCCCATAGCTACAATAACTGTATAAGTAATACATGCACCTATGACACCACCTAATAAATATAATTTATTCACATGCTTAAGGCCGGCTACATCAGAATCTCTTACAAAGAATAAAATAGCAAGACAAAATAAAAAACCTGTAAAGTTCACAATACTATTTGTAAACCATACCCCAGCCTTTTCGGTTACCCTTGTATTAAAAACCCCCTGTACACTCATTAATATTCCTGAAATTAGTGCAGTAATCATACTTTTAAACATTATCTTTCATCCTTTCTCCGAATCTCACCTCCTTATTTTGCATATTTTCCCTATTTTTATACCTATTATCTCTTTACTTTCCTACACTTAAGCTATTGTTTCCCTGCAAAACATCTGTCGCGATAATCTTATCAAAAGCTTCTGCTTCCTCAAAAATAGGGCTATGCGCTGAGTGTTTAAAGAGATAAAAGCCCTTAACAGGTGCCGCTAAATCTCTCAAATAATCCCTTGCCATCATATAGTTCACCGTATAATCATAACCTCCTGAGAAAAAATACGTAGGCACCTCCAACCTTGTAATATACCTTCTTAAATCAGTGGTATGCGCTTCCTGACTTAATCCTGTTTTAGATGAAAAAATCTTACCACGCCATAGATTAATTTTTTCTCCTACTGTATATTCTTTACAGCCTAATGACCTCATGAATATATCTTTTACCACAGACTTCATCTCATGCATCGTTCCAATTCCTGCTTGATGCATGGCACTGTCTCTCATCTTACCATAGCCTTCTGATAAATAATCCCACTTCTTTAACTTAGCTACCATCTTAGTATTACCTTGCTTTGCATAATAGTCTTTCATATATACATAAGCTAAACGTTCTGATTCCTCCTGGTCCGTTATCTGTGCTACTGCCATATAAGCTGCATAGAGCTGTGGCGCTCTGTATGCCGCTTGAATGCCAATAAATGTTCCCCATGAATGTGCCAATAAATAAATCTTATCTTGCTTAAAACGCTCCCTTAAATAATTTGTGACACCTATGGTATCCTCAACAAACTGTGTCACATTCATTTCTGCCTTATCTATGTCCGAGTCAAAAGATAAACCAGCTCCGCGTTGATCCCACCACACTACCGTAAAATAGTCTTCTAAGTTTGTAGGATAATCTTGTGTCAAAAAATATTCCGGCATTCCCGGACCACCATGAATAAATAACAGGACTGGCAATGAAATATCTTTACTTTTAATAATCATCCCCATCTGTCTACCATTTATTTCAGTAAACACCTTTTCAGATAAGCTATTTGCTATAACTTGCCCTTTCTCATCTGTAAATGGTACCATCTTGCCTGGACTTAAAATTACTAAAACGATTGCGCCTATTGCTATACAACTTACAATAATACTTAATATGAATCCCATTACTTTTCTCCCCTTCCTTAACATCTCTATCCCCCTTATTCAAGCTACTTTATAAAATCTTCTATTTTTTCTTCCCATCTTTGGTTATATGAAACATTTTTCATTGTTGCAATCCCTACTAAGCCATGTACCATAATCCACTGCTTAATAATCACAATAAGATCATCTAAATCTTCTGCTTCCTGAATTGCTTTCTCCCTCTCCTTAAAAACTGCTTATATCACATAGCTTCCAACAATGCTTCCTTAAGCTTACCACTGTCAGGATTATAGACCTTAATCTTTACACCGTCAATATATCGTTCAGAATATTTACACACAAAAAAGGAACTGTTTAGAAAAACAATTCCTTTTTTGTGTGTATGCCATTTATTAACTTATTTTTTAGGTCTTATAGATTTCACATTTATAAGGTTTAGTTGTTTTCTCTATAAATCCTTGATTTCTACTAGAGTAAAATTACACCTTGTTTTTCACAGGCATCATGCATTTCATCTGGCCAAATAGATGCTTGCACTTCTCCAATATGCACTTTATGTAAGAAGTACATACAAATACGAGATTGACCGATTCCACCACCAATTGTGTATGGTAATTGTTTGTTTAAGATTTTTTTATGGAAGTCTAATTCACTGCGTTCTGTGCAGCCTGCTTTTTCAAGTTGTGCTTTAAGGCTTTCTTCACTTACACGAATTCCCATAGAAGAAAGTTCGAAAGCACATTCTAAGATTGGATGCCAGAAAAGAATATCGCCATTTAAACTCCAATCATCATAGTCTGGTGCACGCCCATCATGTTTTTCACCATTTGTAAGAAGGTCACCAATTTTCATAATGAACACAGCTTTTTTCTCTTTACAGATTGCATTTTCTCTTTCTTTAGCTGTAAGGTCTGGATATTTATCTAATAACTCTTGTGTTGTAATAAAATAAATATCTTCAGGTAACCATCTTTCAAGTGATGGATATTCTGTTGTAATATACTTTTCTGTTTTTAAGAAAGCATTATAAATCTTTTTAACAGTTGCTTTAAGTGTTTCTTCACTACGCATTTCTTTTGTAATGACTTTTTCCCAATCCCATTGATCTACATAGATTGAATGTAAGTTATCAAGCTCTTCGTCTCTTCTGATAGCATTCATATCTGTGTATAACCCTTCGTCTACACCAAATTTATATCTCCCAAGTGCCATACGTTTCCATTTTGCAAGAGAATGTACAATTTCTACTACCGCACCATTATCATCTAATACATCAAAGCTTACTGGTCTTTCTACCCCATTTAAATTATCATTAAGACCTGTTTCTGGTTTGACAAATAAAGGTGCTGATACACGTGTTAAATAAAGCTCATAAGCTAAAGCATTTTCAAAATAATCTTTAAGCTTTTTAATTGCCACCTCTGTTTCTCTTAAATCTATTCTTGATTCATAGTTTTCTGGTAAAAATAATTTCATGTTTAATCCTCCTTTTAATACTTGAAAAATATAAAAAACCTCCGTCCCCCAAACAAAGGGACGAAGGTTACTCGCGTTGCCACCCTAATTGATTCTTTTTACAAGAATCCTCTTAGCTACGTACAGAAATAAATCGATACGCTCTAGATATAACGGTCTACCCCGTCTAAGTCTACTCAGCCTATGCCTTTCGGTTAGAAACTCCGAGATGTTCTTCAAAACCTGCTTTACTACCGATTTTCAGCTTCCTCGGCTCTCTGAAAGTAAAATCAAATTCCTACTCTTCTCTTCACTGTTTTTGAACTATACTAAAAATATATTTGCTATTATAAATAATTTAAAACTCTTTGTCAACACCTATTTAATGAGTTTTTATATGTTTTCAATCTGAAAATCAATAGGTGTTTTTCCCATAGCCACTAAAAGTTCATTCGCCTTTCTAAAGTGATCGCAGCCAAAGAATCCATTATAAGCTGAAAGTGGACTTGGGTGTGCTGCCTCTAAAATTTTATGCTGAGGATTTGTTATAAGAGCAGCTTTCTTACGTGCTGGTGCACCCCATAAAAGAAAAATAACAGGGTCCTTACGGTCATTTAAGGCCTTAATCACATCATCCGTAAACGTCTCCCATCCTTTACCTTTATGAGATTGAGGCTTGCTAGCGCGTACGCTTAAAACAGTATTTAGAAGAAGTACTCCTTGCTGTGCCCACTTCATCAAATACCCATTATTAGGAATATAGCATCCCATTGTGGCATTTAACTCTTTATATATATTTTTCAAGGAAGGTGGTGTTGGCACGCCTGGTTGCACGGAAAATGCCATGCCATGTGCTTGACCTGCGCCATGGTAAGGGTCTTGCCCTAAAATTACGATTTTTGTATCTTCATAGCTTGTTACACGCATTGCACTAAATAAATCTTGTGCGGGTGGGTAAATAACCTGCGTATTATATTCTTCCTTCAAAAAATCATGTAATGCCTGATAATAAGGTTTATCAAATTCTCCGCGTAGTACCTCATCCCAGCTATTATTAAATTTTACCATTTGTACATTCCTTTCTTAAGCCTAATCGCTTTAAGCACTCTATAACATTATAAAATAAGGCTATATCGTTAATCACTACAGCGAAACAATTTCACATCGTTAAAGTATCATACATAACGACTTTATAAATATGAAACCTATACTATAGCAACCTCTTTCAGATATAACCTTATTATTTTATATATTATTTATTAAAAAATTCAAGTTTGTAAGTTATTTCTCTGTACGCTTATTGAAAAAGTGTCGTTGATAAATAACGTTCTCCTGTGTCTGGTAATAACACAACGATTAATTTTCCTCTATTTTCTTCTTTTTTTGCAAGCTCCGTAGCTGCACTTAGTGCTGCCCCTGATGAAATACCTACTAAAATCCCTTCTGTCTTGGCAAGTTTACGTGCCGCCTCAAAAGACGCTTCATTCGTAACCCTCTTTATTTCATCTACAACATCTTTATCAAAAGTATCTGGTACAAATCCTGCACCTATACCTTGGATTTTATGTGGGCCTGGTTTACCACCTGATAAAACTGGTGAATCTGATGGTTCAATGGCAATAATTTTTACTTCTGGTTTTTTAGCTTTTAAAACTTCACCTACACCAGAAACTGTTCCACCAGTTCCAACACCTGCTAGGAAATAATCCACTTCACCATCTGTATCCTCCCAAATTTCTAAAGCAGTTGTCTCACGATGTGCTTTAGGATTGGCTGGATTACTAAATTGTTGTGGAATGAAGCTATTTTCAATAGAGGCATGGAGTTCTTCTGCCTTCTCTATAGCTCCTTTCATCCCTCTAATGCCTTCTGTAAGTACAACCTCTGCACCTAATGCCTTTAAAATATTGCGACGTTCAATACTCATTGTATCTGGCATTGTTAAAATAAGGCGATAGCCACGTGCTGCACAAATATAAGCAAGTGCAATACCTGTATTGCCACTTGTAGGTTCAATAATCGTTGTACCTTCTTTCACAAGTCCTGCTTTTTCTGCTTCAGTAATCATATAATAACCAATACGGTCTTTCGCACTGCTACCTGGATTAAATGATTCTAACTTCACTACTAATCTCGCAACTGCCCCTTCAGCTTTACTATAATTTGATATTTCTACTAAAGGTGTTTTTCCTATAAGATCTGTAATACTTTTTGCTATTTTTGCCATATGCCTTGCCCTCCTATACCAACCTATTTTTATATATAATACATTCCTGCATTTTCTTGTCCAAGTATCTGATAGTCTCTTACAAGTTGTTCTAGTGTAATGTGATCAATAACCTCACATATACTTTGATTTATAGGTTCCCACACGCGTTCCTTAAGGCACTGCTGAAGATTATCATATAATAAACTATTCCCTATTGGTAAGTCATCTTCAACAATTGAAATTTCTCCTTCTATAGCACGAATGACTTGCCCTACTGTAATCTCGTCAGGTCTTTTTACAAGTATATAGCCGCCCTGAGAACCCTTGACGCTTCGGACAATACCTGCCTTCTTTAAAAGCGAAAAAACTTGTTCTAGATAATTCACTGACAACTCTTGCCTAGCTGCAATATATGCTAATGGTACTTGCTCACCAGTAGTGTGTACGGCTAAATCTATCAATGCCCTTAGTCCATAACGTGCTTTCGTAGATATTTTCATATATGCCCCCTTTCTTATTCCTACTATTTCTATATGCTTTATAGTATATTATTTCTTTAGCTTTTGTCAATAGTTTTAGAAAATTATATGTTTGACTTTATTTTTCAAAACCTTCCCCCACTACTTCATGAAGATTTTGAACTGTCATAAATGCTCTGCTATCAATAGAACCTACATATCTTTTTAGCTCAATAAACTCTTTACGGTCCACTACTGTTGTAAGCACAAGTTTTTGATTTTTACTATAAGCACCTTCTGCATGGTAAACCGTGGCACCTCGTTGCAATGTATGAAGTATATAGGCTCTGATGGCTTCACCAAATTCTTCTGTACTTGGTAAAATCATGACATACTTTTGTATTGTAAAACCTGCAATAATATAATCAATAAGTGAACTTGTAAGCAACACGCCTAAAGCAGCATACAAGCCTTTCTCAATGCCAAAAATAGTGGTAGCTAGTAAAACAACAACTAAGTCTGCAATCATTAAAGAAGCACCGATATTAAGATGAAAATACTTATTGATAATTTTAGCAACAATATCTGTCCCACCTGAAGATGCTTCTAGATTAAATACAATAGCCTGTCCAAAGGCAATAAATAAGGCGCCAAATAAAAGCATAATCAATGTGTCCTCACTAATAATGCCAACGTTAGGCCAAAAATACTCTAAGACGAGCATTAAAAAAGAAACGGTCAGACTACATGTTATGCTTCTTATCCCAAAGCTTTTTCCTAAAACAATAAATCCAATAAAAAACATTAGTATATCTAGGCAAAATATAATAATCCCTATAGGTACACTTGGAATGAGCGCTTTAATCACTATAGATAAGCCACTAATCCCACCTGCTGCCAAATCTGAAGGCATCCAAAAAAAGTAAAGTCCGATTGCAATAAAAAGTGCCCCAAAAATAATTCCTACATATGATATGGCTGTCTTTTTCATAATATTCACCTCATCCATTCTATCTTTATATTATTTTCCTGTTTTATCCTAACTATTCTTAATTGACATTAAAAAACATATAATAAAAGAGACACAAATCTGCCTAAGGCACCTTTGTATCTCTAATTTTACTATTTTGTACTTTTAAGTATTTTTCCAAGCTCACTAAATAAAGTCGTTACTTTTTCCTTATTAGCTGCAAACTCAATATTACCATCTATACGTAAAATATAATAGTTTGTATCATAAGAAATAAGCTCTATATTCTTCTGTGAACCATCTTTCATATAATAAACAATACTAATTTCTGCCTTACGCTCTGTTTTTTGCTCAATCTGTGGGTTCTGAAGAATGGTTTCAATGCATACACTATCTTCAATCAAATTGAGAAGACTCTCTGTCTTAGCTGGATCTAGTACCTTATCATTAAGCACGCCTACTAAATTGCTTGCTAATACATCATTCAGTACATCTGTCTCTTTATTTTCTATTGCTTCTGCTTTATTTTCTTCTTGAATTTGTTCCTGAATTTGTTCCTGAATTTGTTCTTGAGTACTTTCTTTTGATGCTTCTTTAACCTCTTCTGCCGCTAAATTTTCGTCTACTACGTCTTCTTTTTCTTCTTGCGTTTCTTCAGCATCAACTTCTTGTAATTTTAACTTATAAACATTTTGTGGATTCGTCATCACAATGCTTTCAATTTCTTCTGCTTCAGGGCGATAAACACTGCGGTGAATCATTTGTAACGGTTTTAGCTGCTCAAAGCTTTTTAAAAGCTTGTCTTTTACTGTATAGACATAAGGTCCATCATTTTCACTAAAATAATACTCACCATCTTGTTTGCTGCCAAAGTTTAAAGTATATTTTTCATCTAAAGTAATACTTAAGCTTGGTGTATCCATACCATAAGACATTTCTGGTTCAACTTTGCCTACTAATCTCACCTTTTCAAGGCCATTTAAAGCTTCAAGTAATCCTACCATTACTTCTGCTTTTACCTCATATGCATCATTGAAATAATCTTTTAAGAACCACTTATCTTTTTCCTTTTGTAAATTTAAAGTTGTTCCTTGTTGATTAATGACCATGCTGTTTACCTTTTCTAAATTTGGCATCTCGATGTTTTCATCAATCAGCATGTCTGACTCAACTAGTAAAACCTCTGATTTTGTAGGACTTACGCTATATACAAGTTCTGTCTCATCACTATATATATAACGAATTGTCTGCTCCTCATTAATGCTTCCTAAACGAAATGTTTGGCTGTTCCCCTTTTCACTATAGATTACAACCTTCGGCGTTGTTTCATCAATGCCATAAACACTTAAATCCTCTACGTGACGAATGACATTAATGCTTTCTTCGCTTTGGAAATATTTCACCCATTCATTAACTAACTCATTATTATATGTAAGTTCTGGCTCTAAAGGATTTTGCCATACTGTATCTTTCTTTTCTAATGTTAAACTATTTTTGTCTTGTATTTCTATCTTCTCAATTTCTTCTTCTGTTAACAAGCTTAACGGAAGTGCTATTTCTTCAACAAGCACCTCAGTACTCATCGCTTCAATTTGTACTTTATACTGTGCATAAAATACACCACCTACCACGACTGCAAGTGCCGCTAAAATAACACCAAATTTCTTTTTCATTTTCTTTTCCTCCTGCTCCTAATAACCCTACAGTAAAGAAGTTCTCAAAACATATTTCAACATAGTTTAGCACTAAAATGAGATTTTTGCAATTTATAATTTTCTTATTGCTATTGTTCATTGCTTTTTTATAAGCTATCTATTAAAATTAACGTATATTGTTAAACTTTTCAGTATATTATCTTTTAACAGAATATATGTATTATTGTTTTAAGCCGATATATAAAATATACTATTTTATCGTGTAACGGAGGGGTTTTCATGCAAAAAATTATATTACCAATTACCAAATGTATCCCTGGAATGATTACAGCCCAACCCATTGTGGATTTAAAAACAGGTACCACCATTATCGGGCAAAATCAAATACTTACAGAGGACTTTTTAAATAATCTGCCAAATTTCATTTACAATGATATTTGGGTCTATTTAGATTCCTTTACAAAAGTGTGGAATCTTCCTGAAGAAACCATTGAAAACTATAAGAAATACAGTAAGGTGCTAAGTTTAGTCTTAGGCAATTTAGATCATTCTAATGCAACACATTCAGTACTTAATCTAGATGATTTTGAGCAGCTTTGTACACAGCTTACTCTTGATTTCAAACAAAATTATAGCCTGCTTGGATGCACAAATCTCATTGCTCAACTAGATTATACAACTTATACACATAGTCTAAATGTAGCCTTTTTAGGTGTGTTAATTTGCAGATGGTGCAACCTAGGTACGAATATGGAGGACTTAGTCATCAAAACAGGGCTACTTCATGATATTGGTATGATTAATCTCCCTACAAATTCTTATAAGGGCGAGATGACTGCCGATGAAATCAGCGAATATGAAAAGCATCCTATTTATGGCTATAACATTACAAGCAAAATTAAAGAATTAAGTCCCGAAGTGAGTAAGGCCATTCTTGCACATCATGAAAATTGTAATGGTACAGGCTTTCCACTTCGTCTTTCTTCTCCTTATATTTCTAAGCTTGCTAAAGTCATTGCTTTAGCTGATGCGTATGACCGCTTGCATAGTGAACATCATATTTTTGAAACGTTACGTATTCTTTTAGAAGACCAACTTACAGACTTTGACCCTGAACTTTTATTTACCTTCTGCAATACCATTGCGAATTACTATATTGGTGTATTTGTGAAGTTAAATAATGGTGAAATAGGTGAAGTCGTATTTATTAATCCAAAATGTATCTATAAACCTATCATTAAAATTAATAAGCGTTACATTGATTTATATATGGAACATGGATTCTATATTACAGATATTGAATAATTGCTATATTACAAAAAGCCGTATCTTCTTTATAGAACGGCTTTTTTATTGTGCATTTTGACCATTTATTTTTTTATGCGCTCATAAGTTGTAGCATAATCTAAAAAAACACGCTACTTAAAACGATTATGTATTAGAATCAAGGGAAGTCTCATATTTTATAATGTTAACATGTTCAAACTTCTAGCTTAAACCTTTTATTTCATTAAGAAGGTGGAAGGAAACAATGCAATGTTTCTGCAGAATATGAAAAAAAAATATGCTCAATTCAATACATTATCCCATATATTTTTTCTCTGTTGCCTTATAACTACAGCACTCTTCCTACTCTACATTTATGCCACTTCCAAGCATACTCTTGTTGCGCTTAACGACCACATACTCTATCCCTTAAATACAGGTTGGCAATATGCAGATACTTCAACGCCCTTTACAACAGACTCATCCTCTCATATTCTTCTTCAAGCGACCCCTTATACACTTACACTCGAAAGGTCCTTGACAGAAGCTTCTCCTCATGCAAATCACTTACTTTTGCGTAGTTTTGAGCAGTCTATTGATGTGTGGGTTGACAAGCAACTTGTTTATAGTTATCATATTTCATCCCCCACAAACTTTGAAAATTACACAGCTAATGCCTGGCACTTTATTACCCTTCCTTACAACTATAATTATAATACACCTCATACGCTCACACTTAAGCTTTCTTCTTCATTTCCTTCTAATACACGTATCCTAAATAATATCTATCTTGGCTCTCAAATTGCTTGCTTATACAGGCTTTTCCAAACCTATGCCTTAGCTTGGATTTCTAGTTTGTTACTCTTTCTATTAGCCCTTGTGCTTCTAGCTTATAGCTTATTTTCATTTTTAAAGAATCAGCCACATACACAGCTCTTTTACTTAGGTACTTTTATAATGTGTGTAGCAATTTGTTCAGCTAGCGAAGGGCAACTTCTGCAATTTATCATTAGCAACAGGCAATTTGAATATTACCTTAATTATTGCTTATTATTTTTACTTCCTATGCCATTTTTATTTTATCTTAAATTAAGCTACACCTCTCATGTACCTTGGGTTTATGATTTACTCATTTGGCTCTTTAGCCTTAATTTTATGGTATGCATGACACTCGTAATCTTTAATATAAGTGGCTTTATCCACCTAGTCTTTATTTTTCAGATTTTACTTATCGCCGCCTTAATCCTATGCAGCGTTACCTTCTTTCCGCTTATTAGATTTCGAGTGATTAAATTTCAATTGAAGCACAAGCACTTTATAATACAAGAATGCAAAAAACTAAGCTAATTTTCTTATTTAATGGCTCTAACTTTCAATAATAAAAGAGCTATAAAACTATGTTTTCCACACTAGTTTTATAACTCTTTCACTATTTCATCAAGTTAATATTCAGTTTCATATGGAGTTTATGTATCTCACACTACTCCTACTATTAATCTATACGTAATCTATACGACAGCTAAGTAACGCTTTAATAAATCTTGATGCACATTTTTTTCTCCTGAATAATAAAAATCTATCTTAGTTTCATGATGTGCATCTATGACAGCAGCATTTATATTCAGTATTTCTCTTAAGTGTCTAATTGTTCCTTCATTTCCATCATATACTTCTATATGAGATGGTAAAATATCTTTTAATATATTTTTGAAATAAACAAAGTGTGTACACCCTAACACAATGCCACTATACTTTGTTAAATCATAATTCTTTAATTTGCTTTCAAAATATGCCTTCAACTCTTCCCTCTCTCCAAATTGGAAGTTTTCAGCATAATGCACGAGTTCTGGCAAAGCTAAAGAATCTACACGTTCATGTTCATCTATTTTATTAACTAAACGTCTATACTTTTCTTCTTGCAACGTAAGAGGTGTTGCTGTTACTAATACTCTCCCTGTTTGCGTTTGATCTAAAGCTAATTTTACAGCTGGCTCCATGCCAATAATAGGAATGGTCTTATATTTTTCTCTTAATTCCTTTACGGCAATACTTGTCGCTGTATTACATGCTATAACAATGGCATCTACCTGTTCCTGAAGTAAAATTTCTACAACTTCACTCACATAGCCTAATACTTGTTCTTTTGTTTTTGTACCATAAGGTACATGTAGATTATCTGCATAATAAACATAATCAACGTGTGGAAGCTGTTTGAGGGCTTCCTTTAAAACAGTAATGCCACCTACACCTGAATCAAATACTCCAATTTTCATGTCATCACTCTTTCATCTGTTGTAGTCTCTTTTCATTTTAATCTCTTTTTATAGGATTGTCAAAAATAACTATTCCTCTTGTAGCATATTATACAATGTTTCTATCTGAACCTGACAATAGGCACTATGGCAGACTTTTTCCTCATGGCATACAACTAAACTATACCTGTCTTGCTGTAAAGGATAAACGGTAAAATAAGCTTTTTTCTCCTTATAAGCGTCTATTAGCTCTATTTTATGCTGATTATACGCTAATGAAAAGGCCTCTAACGGAATGGTTAATCCTTTCCCAATCATCTTAATGTAGCTTTCTTTACCACTCCATAACATATAAAAAGCTTCATTCTGCGCCTTCTCACATGCAATCTGCATTAAAGCATCATACTCTAATGGTGCAAAAAAGCGTTTTGCAATCCCTAAATCAGCCTTTTTTATTTGTTCCACATCTATTCCTACTAAATAATCACTAATTGCACCTACTACCCATTCGCCTGAATGTGAAATGTTGAAATAAAGTGGATTACCTTCTAAATAAGGTTTCCCATATTCATTCTTCTTAAATACAATTTCTTTTGCACTTAACTTTAAGTGTTTTGCTAGCATTACTTTTACTAAAATTTCTCCCACTAACGTCCGCTGTCCATCCATTTCTTTCCTATACCTTACTATCTTATCTCTTTTTTCTTCTGATACTTGGCTTAAAAACAATTCTTTATATGCTGCTGGTATGGGATGCGCTATATTTAAAGCATATACTTCTAACATAATTTCTCCTTACTTATTTTATCCTTTGATATTCCTATAGATTTCACATTTATAAAGTTTAGTTATTCATAATCTTTAGCAATGTGAAATCTATGTATAAGTTTAAATTTTATAGTTTGTTTTTTGTGGATTATATACTTTATCTATATTATAATTATTTTTAATCAAATAAACTATACTTTATTTTTAAGAATATAGTTTTAAAATTTATAAGGAGGGCGCCCTATGTACAAACTTTATTTATTTACTTTTATCATTAGTCTTTTATTACTCACCATTAGTGTGGTGATTTCTGGTATCTCCGACTTATTTCAAGGGTTAAGCGCACTTGATTTTCATGTTGGCGATGTAGGAAGCGATGCCTTATCTAGTTTTCTACCTTTCAGTCCTCTTGAAATCTGTGGTTTTTGTATTGGTTTCGGCGGTATTGGACTGCTCACTTATAAGGTCACTCATTTACATTTACTTTTTGCCATCATTGCTGGTTTTGTGATTTCCCTACCCATCAAATGGCTTTTACAGGCGCTAAGAAAGGTAGATAGTTCTACACTATCAGATATTGATTTAATTGGACTTACTGGCACTGTCGTAGTGACTATCTTTAAAGATAGTGTTGGGAGTATCTCTTTAAATACCAAAGTTGGCAAAATCACCTACTCTGCTAAAAGTAACAAAGATATTCCTCAAGGTACACCTATTAAAGTGATTGATATTGTTAATCATACACTTATTGTTTCTGATGATATGGATGCACCCCTCCTCACAAAAGACAGTACTTTAAAAATAGATTAATATTTTACATAAATTTATATGCTTTTTATATTATATAATTTGTTGTATAATTAACTTATCTCAAATATAAGGAGTGATTAAATGTTAGAAACTTATCTTGTACCAATCCTTGTTGCTGTAGGTATTATTCTCATCATCGCTATTATTTTAGGCATGTGGAAGAAAATACCTCAAGATAAGGCAGCTGTTATTACAGGTCTTAAAAAACGTGTTATTACAGGTGGCGGTGGACTTGTTGTACCACTTCTAGAGCGTGTAGATACCATTTCTCTTGAAAGTATGAAGCTTGATGTCAAAACAAATGGCGCGATGACAAGTCAAGGTGTCCCTATTAATACAGATGGTGTCGCTGTCATCAAAGTACGTAATGACCGTAATTCTATTCTGGCAGCTATTGAACAATTCAATGCCCCTAAGGAAGCTCAAACAATCCAAACAATCAGTGATGTTTCTCGTGAAGTACTTGAAGGTAAACTTCGTGAAATTATTTCAAAACTTACTGTTGAGGAAATTTATAATGATCGTGAAAGTTTTGGTGCAAAAGTTCATGAAGTAGCTGGAACAGATCTTGCTGAAATGGGACTTGAGCTTAAAACACTTACAATCAAAGACATTTCTGATAATAATGGCTATTTAAAAGCTTTAGGTGAAGCTCGTATTGCAGAAGTTAAGAAAAATGCACAAATTGCTGTCGCTGAAGCTAACAAAGAAACAAAAATCAAAACTTCTGAAGCAACTCGCATAGGAGAAACAGCTGAAATCGAAGCTAAAACAGCTATTTCAGAAGCTAATAAAATCCAAAAGATTAAACAATTAAGTTTCGAACAAGAACAATCTACTGCTAAAGCGGAATCTGATGCAGCATACGATATTCAAAAGAATATTACGCTTAAACGTATTACTGATACAGAAATGGATGCTGAGGTTCTTAAACAACAACGTTTACGTGATGTAGAAGCTGAAAAAATCCAAATTTCTATCGTTGCCGAGCAGAAAAATATTGAACTTGCTCAGAGAAAAGCTGAAAGAAAAGAAAAAGAACTTCAAGAAACAATCATTAAACCTGCTGAAGCACAAAAACAAAAAGAACAACTTAGTGCGGATGCCCTCAAATACAAAGAAATTGCCGATGCTGAAGCTAAAGCTGAAGCCATTCGCTTAAATGCCAGTGTAGAAGCTGAAAAAATCAAACTTCAAGGTCTCGCTGAAGCTGAAGTTATTCGTCAAAAAGGTATCGCTGAAGCTGAAGCTATTCGTCTTCAAGGTCTTGCTGAAGCTGAAGCCATGGAAAAGAAAGCCGAAGCTTATGCGAAATACTCAGATGCTGGTAAACTTGAAATGCTTGTTGGCGTACTTCCTGAAATTGCTAAAAATGTGGCAGAACCTATGTCTCGCATTGAGAAAATCATTGTTATGGATGGTAGTGGAGATGGCGGCGGTGCTACTGCTGTAGCAAAAACTGTTTCTAGTACTATGGCTACTGTTATGGAATCTGTAAAGGAAATGACAGGCTTTGATCTTACTGAAACAATGCGCGCACATACATATGATGCAAAAGTTAATAAGAATGTTAACTTAAACAGCACACCACTTGTAGCAGTCACACAAGAGGATACTTCAAATGCTACAGTAACTTCTGAAGAATAAAATAAAAAGTGGGTATCGCCAAATTGGCGATACCCACTTTTTATTTGTATATTTTAGAATTATAAACGATTCTCAAATGTTTCAATCTTCATTTCTGATTTCCATTTATCTAAGTTATCATTAAATACTTGATAGCTCTTTTCTTCTTTTACTTGTTCTAAAACTTCATCTTTCACTTCTTCAAACGATTTTGTTACTGAATCCTTTTGAACAT
This sequence comes from Cellulosilyticum sp., assembly GCF_982396655.1. Lineage (NCBI taxonomy): Bacteria > Bacillati > Bacillota > Clostridia > Lachnospirales > Cellulosilyticaceae > Cellulosilyticum > Cellulosilyticum sp. The sequence goes on from NZ_CEVXFV010000001.1 coordinate 82,310, forward strand.
CTGTTACTTTAATGAGGTGCCATCCAAACTGTGTTTTAACTGGATCTGAAACTTCACCTTCTGCTAATCCTTTTGCACCTGCTAAGAAGTCTGCATCATAATTTGGACTATCATATTCGATGAAACCTAAAGCACCACCTTTATCTTTAGTGTCATCTGTACCATATTGTGCTGCAAGATCTTCAAAGCTTGTACCTGCATCATATTCTGCTTTTACTTTCTTTGCTTCATCTTCTGTTTCTACTAGGATATGTGCCATATTTGCACCAGCACCTGTTGTATAACTATTAATATTTTCATCATAGTAAGCTTTTGCTTCATCTTCTGTAGCTGTTACATCTTTTGTACCTTCTGTTACCATCTTACTAATGATTAGACGTTCTTCAGCTTGTTTTTTCAGTTCATCTAATGTTAAACCACTTTGCTCTAAAGCTTCATTGAATTTATCTTCTGATTCAAATTGTGCTTTAACTGTGTTAATCTCTTCTTCTATTTCTTCATCAGTTGCTTTAATATCAAGCGATTTTGCTTTTTCTAAAAGGACTTGAGACTCAATAAGGTATTGAAGAATATCTTGTTTTTGCTGATTATATGCAGCCATTGCTTCTTCATTGTCTTTGTAATCTTCCCCATATTGGTAAGTCATCATATACTCTACATATGCCATTTCTTCATCAAATGCACTTTTATAGATTGGTGTGCCTTCTACTGTCGCAATAACAGTTGTATCCTTTTCTGAATTTGCTGTTGTACCAGTACTTTCAGTTGTTTGAGCTGTTGTATCTGTATTACTTCCACATGCCACTACGCTTAAACTGATTGCGCTAATCGCTAATACTGCAATTAATTTTTTTACTATTTTCATTTATTTTTCCTCAGTTTCTTTATTTATTAAATGCTAGCTTACTCCAACATTTTCTCTAAAAACTGCCTAACGCCTTAGGCATATCTATATTATTATTATACACGTCTTTGTGATGGTTTTGTGATTTTTTTTCATTTTTTTGCTTAAGATGTAGTATTTTTGTACATTTCGAACCAAAACATACTTCCCTTACCACTTTCACTTTCTACCCCATACGTTGCACCGTGACTATCAAGTATCGATCTTACAATCGACAAACCTAGTCCTGTTCCTATTGCTGCACGTTTATGGGTTTTGTCTACCTTATAATAGCGGTCCCATATATAGGGAATATTTTCCTTTGCAATCCCCTCCCCTGTATCAATCACTTCAATTCTCACTTTATGTTCTGTTACAATTTGTTTTACAACAACCTTCTTATCTTCTCCTGTATAGTTGATTGCATTATTAATGAGATTGTATAAAACTTGTGAAATACGTAATTCATCTGCCTTAACCTCAACTTCTTCTTCACATAGAAAATCAATCTGATATCCTTCCTGCTCAGTTAAGGCATTATATCGTTTTAACATCTGACGAATACTTTCTGTAAGATTAAATGTCGTATAAGTCAATTTAGAAGTACCTGATTGCAGTCTTGATAAATCTAGCATATCATTAACAAGCTGTGATAACCTTTTAGATTCATCAATGATAATCTGATTATTTTCAGGCGTATTCTCACCTGGTAGATCGCGCATCATCTCTGCATAACCTGTAATCAATGTAAGTGGTGTTCTTAAATCATGAGAAACATTTGCTATAAGTTCTTTTCTTAGATTTTCCGTCTTTGTAAGTTCTCTTGCAGCATAATTAAGCGTTGCCGAAAGTTCTGCGATTTCTTTATAACCCTTTCCATTAAAAGCTACTTCCTCTGGATGCGTTGCCAATGATTTTGCCACATTGTTGACATGACTAATTGGTGTTGTCATTTTTTTTGCAATAAAAAATGCAAGGAAGCATGCCATTACAAGCATAATCAATGTCACATACATCAGTTGTTCACGAATAGTCTGTACCGTTGCATCAATAGGTGAAATAAGCCCATTAATAAAAATAGCAATATTGCCCATCTTTTGGTCTTCAAATACCTTTGTGTAAACTACACTCTTTAGCGACTGCACTTTTGAATACAATCTGACATCATGGCGATTATAGCTTCGCTCTACATTAATTGCTTTATAAGGTCTTTTTTCTATAGCCGTACTATTTTTATCTTCCTTTGCCTTATAAATAAGACGCTTATATTCTTCGCGGCTTACATTAGGGTAGATACTACTGGTTCCTAGACTATTTTCCACATAAATGATATAACCTTGCTCATCTGTAATAACGATACAAAGTTCTTTATCTTCTGCCACTTGACTAATAAGCCTTACAATCTGGCTATTATTAATATTGTTACCGATTTGATTTCCAATCTTCTTAATCTCTTTTACCTTAATATTTTCATAAAAATCATTTAAAAAAATAACTTGAAATAACCACAAAATAATAAGTAATGCACCTACAAAAGCTGCCAAATAACTTAGGAGCTGCCATTTCATACTCCATTTATTTTTCTTCAAAGCGATATCCCACCCCTCTTAGGGTTACAATTAAGTCCGCATATTTACCAAGTGTCTTACGAAGCAACTTAATATGCGTATCTAACGTACGGTCATCACCATAATAATCATACCCCCATACGTTGCTGATAAGCATTTCTCTTGTTAATGCAATGCCTCTATTTTTTACCATATAAAAGAAAAGTTCATACTCTTTAGGCGTCATATCTACTATCTTGCCATCTATAGTCACCATACGTCCATCAAAGTCTACTACAATCCCTTGTATCTTCACTTCATTTTTAGATGCCACCTCTGCTTCTTGCGGCTTACTTCTTTTAATAATGGCAGATATACGCATCATAAGCTCCTTTGGTGAAAAAGGTTTCACCACGTAATCATCTACGCCAATCTCAAAGCCATGAATGCGGTCATATTCTTCACCTCTTGCAGAAAGCATAATAACAGGTGTCTGACAAAACTTCTTAATCTCCTTGCAAGCTGAAAATCCATCTAGCTCTGGCATCATAACATCCATAATAATAATGTCAAACTTTTCTTTCTTACAAATTTCTATAGCACTCATACCATCTGCAGCTTCTGTTACTGTGTGTCCTTCAAAAACAGCATACTTTTTAATGATTTCACGAATCATCTGTTCATCATCTACAATTAATATATTATACATTCCTTAGCTCCTTACATCATCATTCAGTAGGTCACCTCTCCCTACTCTATTTAGTTTTATTGTAGCATATTTTTATTTTTTTGGACAACACAGCTACTTTTCTAGTTTATAAATAAAGCACTACAATGCCAGCTTATAGCAGGAATCATAGTGCCTGACTTTGTCCTAATTTGATTGTGGCTTACTTTCTGATAATACAAGATCCTTAGTTAACATTTGACCCTCTCTAGATACTGTTACTTTTACGGTATCCCCTACTTTTTTATCCTGTAAAATTGAGCTGATATCAGATGTCGTTGCAACTTCTTGATCATCAATAGCTACAATACAGTCTCCCACTTGAAGTCCAGATTTTTCAGAGTTTGTACCTGGTGTGAGTTCTTGAATGTACACACCCATGCGATTTAAACGATACTGCATAGCTGTTTGAATAGAATCTACTGCTAAAACTGATACGCCTAGAACAGGTCTGCCTGTTACATAACCATTACTCATTAGTTCATTTGTGATTGTTTTTACTTCATTTACTGGAATAGCAAATCCTAAGCCTTCCACATCACTACCTGCTGATTTTGCTACAACAAGCCCTACGAGTTGCCCTTGGTCATTAAATAAACCGCCTCCAGAATTTCCTGGGTTAATAGCTGCATTTGTTTGAAGTAAATTCATGGTTTGCCCATCTAATGTAATTTCACGATCTAAGGCACTAATAATACCATTTGTTACAGTGCCACCTAATTGTCCTAATGGATTACCAATAGCTACTGCAAGTTCACCTACTTGTAACTTATCAGAATCACCAAGTGTAGCTGGTGTAAGTGTTACACCTTCTACCTTAATTAATGCAATATCTGTTTTAGAATCTGTTCCAACAAGTGTTGCTTCATAGCTCTCACCATTTCTAAGACGTACAGTAATTTTACTTGCGCCATCTATAACATGATTGTTTGTAACGATATAACCGTCTTTAGAGATAGCTACACCACTTCCTGCACCTTCGGCGATATATTGCTGCATTCTTACACCTGTTGTCATAACTTCAGTTGTAATCTCTACTACGGAATCAGCTGCTACACTGGCTACTTCCGCTACAGATAAACTCCCACCTACACTGTTGTTAGTTGCTGTTGTCTGCACCATATTATTATTACTTGCTACGCTCGCTACGGTCTCACTTGTTGTAACATCCTGTCCCCCAAATTGGCTAAGCGCATACCCACCAAGTCCAAATGAACCTACTGTCAGTGTACAAATTCCAATAACAGATGCCACTTTTTTACGTGTATTTTTAGCTTTTTCTTTTTTAAGTAGTTCTTTCTCTGCTTCTAATTTAGCCTTTTCTTCTTCTTGTTCTGCTTTCATTCTATTTTCAATTAAATTTCTCATTGCTTCATCATCTTCATAATACATAATTGATTCCTCCCTTAAGAACCTTGGTTGTCTTTTATGTATTTAGAATAATCGTATTATGTGATGACTTTTTGAACATCATCTGAAAATGAATTGAAAGTACTGTTTTTATTCTTCTTCCTCATAAATTTCGTCTCTATCTTTTAAGACACCCTGGTAATTTATAAGTTTCGTCATCTCTACAAATACTAAATCATATAATAAGTCTTGCCCATTTTGATTAAGTCCTAAACCTTTTTCACTTAAGTATTCTTTACAATTTACTTTCTTATTTAAATGCTCAAACAAATCAATCAGTATACCATTCCAGTCTAAAACAACATCACAAATAGCATCTCGATAAGCTAAAAGTATCTTATTATTAAGCACTTCATTTTCCATTTCTTCTCTCATAGGGGGTGGCGTAATCACAATAGGAATAGGCTTACAGCCATTTAAACCTGTGCGATTATTATGATGACAAATTTTCTCTAGCAAACTACTTAATACTTCTTTGTACTGTGTTATTGCCATATTATGTATGTCTTCTAGTTTCATATCGTTGGATGAAAGGTTTATAAAAACAATATTCGGATGGTGTACTAACACTTTCTCTTCTACCTGTTCTAAAAGTAGCTTAACTGTTGCCCCTTTTACGTTTTCATGAACTACACTCCAAAAGATGCCAGGATAATACCCATCTAAATGTGAATCTAAACGTTCTATGTAGGTCATTAAATTTTTACTATGTAATTCTCCATACCCTACAAGCGTTGTTTTAATCATATGACTTCCTCCATTTTCGATTTTATTCCCCCTAGAATAAGCCATTCCCTTCAAATGGTTATCCATTTCAAAACATATAATTCATTATAATATATTTATTCTAAATTATCCAATATTTAAAACAAAAAAAGAATTACTAAACAAAACAATTTTTAGTTTAGTAATTCTTTTTTATTGATTACATATTCATACTCTCTAATTTTTTAAGCATCGCTTTCTGCCCTTGCGTATCAAGATTGCTTACTAAGTAAATAACACTTAAAGCAAGCAAGAACCCTGGTATAATTTCATATAAGCCAAATATTGCAATGTTTGCAAATTTTCCCGCTAACATCTTCCAAATAATAGTGGTTACTCCCCCTGTTACCATGCCACAGAAAGCTGCCTTCCCCGTTGTTTTACGATAAAATAGCGACATGAGTACAACAGGTCCAAATGTTGCACCAAAACCAGCCCAGGCATAGGCTACAAGCGCAAGTACCGAAGAATTATTAGGGTCCATTGCAATAAAATAGGCACATACAGCCACTGCCACAATCGTCAAACGACTTACCCATACTAATTCTTTTTCTGAAGCTTTTTTACGGAAAATTCCACGATAAAGGTCTTCTGAAATAGAAGATGCTGTAACAAGAAGCTGCGAATCTGCAGTGCTCATAACAGCTGCCAAAATAGCTGATAAAAGCACACCGGAGATAAATAATGGTGCATAACGCATTACAAGTTCCATAAATACATATTCTCCATCTAGATTTTGAATATAACTCATTTGATTTGCTATATTTATGGCTTCTGCAGAACCAGCTTCAATACCTTGAAGTGTATTTTGCAAGTTCGCCATGGTACCATCTAATACTGATCTTCCTAATATACCAATGCATACAGCACCTGCTAAAGAAATAACAACCCAAATCATAGCGATAAGACGTGAACGCTTGATTTCTTCAGGATCTTTGACAGCCATAAATCTTACTAAAATATGTGGTTGCCCAAAATAGCCAAGTCCCCATGCTAATGAAGAGATAATACTAATAATAGCGGCACTCATGCTCCCACCATGACCAGCTAATGCATCTATACTCCACAAACTTAAAAATCCTGTATCTGCAATCACTTCACGACTACTATTAATAATAGGTAAATCAAAACTTAAACTCCCTAATTCTTGAACACCACCTACAATCACCATTATAGGTAAGGCTATAATAGCAAAGAACATTAAAATACCTTGAATAAGGTCCGTCCAACAAACTGCTAAAAATCCACCTAAGAATGTATATGTAATGATAATGACCGTTCCTATAAGAACGGCTATACGATACTCAATATTAAATACACTGTTTAAAAGTTTACCCCCTGCTACAAAACTAGATGCTGTGTAAAACAAGAAGAAAATTAAAATAAACACTGAAGATGCTACCCTTAAAATACGGCTATGGTCTTCAAAGCGATTTTCAAAATAGCTTGAGAGTGTAATTGAATCATTGAATTTTTCTGTATACGTACGAAGCTTTTTAGCAACAATTTTCCAGTTAAAGTATGTGCCTACAGCAAGTCCTATAGCAATCCAGGCTGCATTACTTACACCACCTAAAAAAGCTGCTCCAGGAAGCCCCATAAGAAGCCATCCACTCATATCTGATGCCTGTGCACTAAGTGAGGTCACCCACTTTCCAAGTCCTCTTCCGCCCAGAATATAATCTGATAAATTCTTAGTTTTAAAATAGAAATAAGCTCCTATTCCCAACATCATCAATAAATACAAACAAAACGTGACAAGAATAACAATATTTTTATCCATTTTTCCTCCTTTTTGATTTCTTCAAATATTATTTATATTCTTAGTATATTATATTTTATTTTCTTATAACAATCAAATTTTATTTAATTCTTAATGTTTTATATTTTTAGTTTTATAGGTGGTTAGTGTCGTGTTATCACCCAAATTCTGAATTTGAAGCCGTCAAGTTAAAACCCAAAATTTTCTACTCAAAAAAAAAAGACTGCCCTACTGTTGAAGTATGGCAGTCCTCACTTTATATTAAGTTACTTTGAAGTTTTCCTTCATTTTATATTAAACACCCTATTAGTCTAATAGTATACGGCTTACTGTTTTTAAAATCTGATCTTTATCCGTTGCTACATCATAAAAACCCTTAGATGGATATAAACGCTGAATATCTACTGTACGCATATCCCCTATCTGAAGTCTTGTAATAAAATGATTTGAGAAATCCTTAACTTCAATATCCATTTGAAATTCCTTATCTGGCGGTAAAGAATCTGGTTTTACAGATGTTGTTGGAATGATGACAAACTTAGTTTTAAAATATTTAAATACATAGCACCAATGTCCACCATAGAGCTCTTTTGGAAAACCTCTTGTTAAGTTAAAATATGCAATCTGATGAACCTTAGGTAGCTGCTTTGGTCTATAAAATGTTGTAGACGGGTCCCCAGTTTGATTAGGCGTTAGCTCATCATAGAAATATTTAATTTGCCCTACTTGATAGTTAAGGTCTTCTAGAAAACCTCTTTTCTGCTCGTAATTCTTAATATTCCTAAAGTCTTGCATAATCTTCTGCATAAACTCCTCGTTATCCACATACATCCCCCTTCTCTTTTACTATTTAATAAAATAAAATACCTATTTATATTTGGACTTATGTATATAATAGTTTCATTTATTTTACCATATTTTTCTTTAAAAACAAAGTATTTTCATAAATTTATACCACCTGTCCTTTTAATAGGCATTCATTTTTATAAAAAAAGTGATACGACTAATATATATTTATATCGTATCACTTCTAATTTTTATTTAGGGTTTTATCATATAATATTACATTAGTGATGAAAGTATAAGCTTAATCGTAAATAATACAGCTAAAACATACATCATCACACTGATTTCTTTACGTTTGCCTGAAAACAGTTTTACAAGTACATAAGTAATCCCACCAAAAATAATACCTTCTGAAATACTTGCTGTAAATGTCATCATTGCAACTGTTAAAAAGGCAGGAAGTGCTTCTGTCATATCTGAGAAATCTACTTTTACAATACTATCAAGCATCAGTACACCTACTACAATAAGTGCTGGTGCTGTAGCAAATGATGGAATTGCCATGAAAATCGGTGCAAAGAATAATGCAAGTAAGAAACATGCACCTGTTGAAATTGCTGTCAGCCCTGTACGTCCACCTTCCATAACACCTGCTGAACTTTCTACGAATGTTGTAACCGTTGAAGTTCCAAGAAGTGCACCTGCTGTCGTCCCGATAGCATCTGCAAAGAACGCTTGTTTAATACGAGGAAGTTGTCCTTTTTCATCAAGGTAACCTGCTTTTTCTGCTACCCCCATAAGTGTTCCTAATGTATCAAATAAATCTACAAATAAGAATGAGAAGATTACTATTATAAATGTAAAGATACTTTCTGCACTACCAAAAATTTCTGATGCCTCTGGGAATTTGAAAGCAACTTCTTTAAATCCGTCAAATAAAGAGGTATGACTTCCAAAGTTCGGTAATAGTGAATATACTCCTGCTGCTACATCTACTTGGTACCATCCTATAAGCTGTGCACCTATTCCTAAAAGCCAAGTTGCTAAAATACCCACTAAAATTGCACCTTTAAACCCACGTTTCATCAGTACTACAGTAAGTACTACACCTACCATACAGAGGACTGCTTGTGGTGTAAGCATATTTCCTAAACCAACTAAGTTGCTTTGATTATCTACTACGATGCCTGCTCCTTTAAAACCAATAAATGCGATAAATAAGCCAATACCTGCGCTTACTGAAGCTTTCATACAGCCTGGAATGGCATTGAATAATGCTTCACGTATATTACATGCTGTTAATAAAATAAAGATTAAACCTTCTACAAATACTGCTGCTAATGCAAATTTCCAAGAATAGCCCCAGTTTAAAACAACTGTATAGGTAAAGAACGCATTAAGCCCCATACCTGGTGCCAAAGCAAATGGATAGTTTGCGCAAAGTCCCATAACAACACATCCTACGATTGCTGATAGAACTGTGGCAACGAATACCCCATGTTGATTCATGCCTGCTTCACTTAAAATATTAGGATTAACTGCTAAAATATATGCCATTGTCATAAACGTTGTAATACCTGCAGCAATCTCTTGTTTTACTGTTGTGTGATTTTCTTTTAGTTTAAAAAAGTTCATCTTACCCTCCATAAAATTTAAACGACCTTAACTACTTTTTTATGATAACCTAATGCATTTTCTAGGTCAAGTATTTTTCCGAACTTTTTTATTCACTTCCTTTAAAATGTTCGTTTTTACACCTTCTGTATACTTTTCCAACTTTATGTTTATGCTTTTACTAATACTTATTTTAAGGTCTCGTGCTTATTTAGGTAAATTATGCTATACTAAATATGTATTAATATTTTATTTTAAGCAATTAATTCTTAGTAATTAAATAGAAAGGTTTACACATGATTAATTATAAATTAGTACTTGCCTATGACGGCTCTAAATATAATGGCTTTCAACGCCAAAGTAAACATCCCGAAAAAACAATTCAAGGTAAGGTTGAAGCGGTTCTTTCAAGGCTTTTTGAAGAAGATATTCAAATCATCGGTTCAGGACGTACTGATGCTGGCGTCCATTCACACGGACAAACTTGTAATTTTTTTAGCGAACGTTCTATTTCTCTAGAAGAGATATCAGATTATTTAGCTACTTACTTACCTAATGATATTGCTATTACAGGACTTAGCATTGCTTCACCACGTTTCCACTCTCGTTATAATGTGGTAAAAAAGTGTTATGTCTACACCATTGATAATAATAAATTTGCAGATCCTTTTACACTCAAATATGCTTATCATGTAAAAACTCCCCTCAATATTGAGGCGATGAAAACTGCCAGTACGTATCTTTTAGGAAAACATGACTTTAAAAGTTTTACTTCTCTTAAATCTAAAACTAAATCTACAGTGCGTACAATCTACAGTATAGACTTTCATGTAGTGGATTCTAAAATTAAAATCACTTATGAAGGGGATGGCTTCTTACAACATATGGTACGTATTTTAACAGGTACACTTATAGAAGTTGGCCTTGGTGAAAAGTCACCAGAGGAAATACCACATATACTAAATGCCTTAGAACGTGCAAAAGCAGGGGCTACTGCGCCTGCCAATGGCCTTTGTATGGAAAAAGTATACTACGATTAATTAAAAGAAGGAGGAATCTATGCAAACTTATCCTATTTCTAACCGTAAAGAATTTATGGCAAAGCTTTTGAAATCTGATTTATTTGATACATTTGAAGTTAAAGAAGTCATCATTCATGCTGCCTTTAAACTTGTGATTGATGGCGGACGTAATATGGATTACTTTGATACCTTAAATGGTGAAACTTATTCAAAGCTGCTCACTTGGGGAGAACTTCGCAAAAATGTATACGAGCTGATGCAAGGTAGTAAAATGCCAACTTACTTTAAAATCGTATTAGGTACGAATGCAGCTAAAACTGCTACTTTAGCCCCAGAAGCCTCTGCCTTCTACCTTAATATTCACTTTAAAGATAATCAAATCAGTTGCAGCACTGGTACTTCTTATAAAACCTTTACATTAGACCAAAGTGCTGATAAACTATGGGATGAAAAAATGAAACAATTCTTGTTTAAATATAATTTTATGTAACATATAAGTGACCTATAGCATGGCCTACCCTTATGCAGTAGGTCACTTTCATTTTATTTATTTAAGGAGAGATGTATTATGAATTACGAAAAGCTTCATACTAGTTTTATCTGCCTCATAATCATGACAATCATTCAATTTTTAACAGGATGTTTTTTACTCCATCACCTGCTTATTACTATTCTTTCTATCTTAGCCTTTCTTTTATGTTTAGGGGGTCTTATTTATACTAATAAAAAATTAGAATCAAAAAAATAGTTTAATATTCATTATATTTTCTTCAAATTTGTATTTTATACTTGTTGCATTAAAAGATAAATATCTAAGGAGGTACCTTTATGTCTAAACAAGGTAATTTATCAATTAATAGTGAAAATATTTTCCCTATTATCAAAAAATGGCTCTACTCAGACCATGATATTTTTACACGTGAAGTAATTTCAAATGCCTGTGATGCCATTTTAAAATTTAAGAAACTCTGTGATATGGGTGAAGCTACAGATACCCTCGGCGAAGATTTTAAGGTTGTTGTTACTTTAGATAAAGAAGCTAAGACACTTACTTTTGCTGACAATGGTATCGGTATGACAGAAGCAGAAATCGAAAAATATATTACGCAGATTGCTTTTTCTGGTGCTGAAGATTTCTTGGCTAAATACAAAGATAAAATGAACGAAGACCAAATCATTGGACATTTCGGACTTGGTTTCTATTCTGTCTTTATGGTAGCTGATACAGTGGATATCGATACAGTTTCTTATCAAACGGGAACTGCTGTAAAATGGACATGTGATGGCGGGACAACTTATGAACTTTCTGAAGGTAGCCGTACATCTCGTGGTACAACCATTACGCTCCATATCAATGAAGAAAGTGAAATGTTCTTAGATTACTATACACTTTCTGAAACAATTGAAAAATACTGTTCTTTCATGCCAGTACCTATTTATGTCATTGACGCGCAAAAAGAAGCTGAAAGAAAAGCTGAAGCAGAGAAAAAGGCTCAAGAACCTGTTGATGTAGATGAAAACGGTGAAGTGAAAGAAGCACCTATTTCTGATGAACCTAAACCAATCAATGATTCACACCCTTTATATGTAAAACAACCTTCAGAATGTACAGATGAAGAGTATAAAGATTTTTATCGTAAAACATTCTCAGATTTCAACGAACCACTCTTTTGGATTCATTTAAATATGGATTATCCTTTTAGATTAAAAGGTATCCTTTACTTCCCTAAACTTTCACATGAACTCGAAACTGTTGAAGGACGTATTAAACTTTATAACAATCAAGTCTTCGTAGCTGAGAATATTAAAGAAGTTATTCCTGAATTCTTACTTTTATTAAAAGGTGTTATTGATTGCCCTGATTTACCACTTAACGTTTCAAGAAGCTTACTTCAAAATGATGGCTTCGTTACTAAAATTGCAGACTACATTACTAAAAAAGTGGCTGATAAACTTATTTCACTTTCTAAGAAAGAAAATGAAACTTATAAAAAATTCTGGGATGATATTGCACCATTTATCAAATATGGCTGCCTAAAAGAAAGCAAGTTCTTTGATAAAATGAAAGACTATATCTTATTTAAAACAACCAATGAAGACTATGTCACACTTAATGAATATCTTGAAAAAGTAAAAGATACAAATGAAAATACTGTCTTCTATATTTCAAATAAGGAACAACAATCTCAGTACATCAAGATGTTTAAAGATAATGAACTCTTAGCAGTTTATCTTGAACATTCTATTGATGCACCATTTATCTCTCATCTTGAGTACAGCAATCATGAAGTAAAATTCAAACGTATTGACTCTAACATTTCAGATGCTTTAAAAGGTGAAGCAGCAGATAAAACTTATGAAGAAAATCTCACAACACTTTTCAAAGAAAAAGTTGGTAATGACAAACTTAAAGTGAGCGTAGAAAACTTAAAATCAAATCATGTAGCTTCTATGATTTTAATCTCAGAAGAAAGCAGACGTATGCAAGAAATGATGAAAATGTACAATATGATGGGTATGGGTGCTCCAGAAACAGAAATGACACTTGTCCTTAATCAAAATCATCCACTTGTAGACGCCCTTGCTCATAAAGATTTAAATGATGAAACTAAAACTTTAGTTTGCAAACAGCTTTATGACCTTGCGCTTCTTGCTAATCAAAGCTTAAGTGCAGAAGCTATGTATGATTTCGTAGAACGTAGCAATAAACTACTTGGTATGATTTTATAAAACTTTTTTATACCGATAATACCAAAAAGGAACTGTATGAATTTCATACAGTTCCTTTTTGCTTATAGCCCAGATACCTAGTGGGCCTATATTCACGCTCTTCTCTTTCTCCTATATATAACTACTTAATATAAGTATTTAGCAAAGTCCACCTGCTGTGACTAACATTTGACCAATTGTAAGCACAATATTTCCCACATCTTCCAATCCTTCTTTATCGAGTACATCAACTAGCAAAAGCCCTATAATGACTGAAAATATAATGGCACCTTGTGGCGAGTTAAGGCAACTGCATCCCCCACAAAAACGACTAAAACCTGGTTGAAAACAGCTCATCATATCACCTATTTCTTTAAAGCTATTTTTATCATATGTTTTTTCTCTTTATTTGGTGCTAGGACCTTCTTTATTATAAATCGCCTATCATAGGACAACTTTTACTTGAATAGTATAAGATTGAATACTTATGCTTTTAAGGAGTGATTAGATGGGTTTATTACAAGTTGGCTCTAAAGTCCCCTCTTTTACCGCCTCTAGCACACAAGGCCTTGTGGATCTTAATAGCTATAAAGGACAATGGGTACTATTGGTTTGTAGTCCTACTGCATTCAATACTGCACGTAAAAACGAAATTATTACACTGATGAAACATGCATCTACCTTAAAAAAGCTTTCACTTCAAGTCTTACCTGTATGTATGGACCAAAATGCTGCGCATTTATCTTGGTTTTATTCTACTGTACATTTAGGAAATTACAAGATGCCATTTCCTATTGTAGATGACCGTGAAGGTAGAATTGGTAAAATCATCGGTCTTGCACATACCAATATGCGACAAGCAAATACAGAAGTTTTACTCATTTCACCAGAGCAAACTTTAGTCGAACAATTCTCTGTTCCTGTACTTAATAATGTAGAACTTCAAAATATCGTTAGTACTTTCGAAGGGGTAAAGAATTCTTATAGACCACAGCCTATTCAAAGTACAGAAAACCAACCCATTGGTACAAACCCATACTGTCAAGTTACATCCCCTATCGTTGGTGAGTATGTTTTAGGTAATCCCAGTAACGTGGATGCCAATCTCTTGGACTTTGCCATCTATGCTTTTGCCCTCATTAATCCAGATGGTACATTTACCGTCTATTCCACCCGCTACTTAGAAGAACTCGTTAACTTAAAATCAGAAAATCCTAGCATTAAAATTATACTTGCCATTGGTGGCTGGGGTGCAGATGGTTTCTCAGATGCTGCGCTTACGCCTACTTCCCGCTATGCTTTTGCTAGAGAAGCCAAACGCTGGGTAGATGAATATGGTCTTGATGGTATTGATATTGACTGGGAATATCCTGGTTCTAGTGCTGCTGGTATTAAATCTAGACCACAAGATACAGAAAACTTCACCTTGCTCCTTACAGCTCTGCGTGATGTTTTAGGCGCAGATGCTTGGATTAGTGTGGCGGGTACTGGTGAAACCTCCTATATCAATAGCGTAGAGATTGCTAACATCGCACCTATTATTAATTACTTTAACCTAATGGCCTATGACTTTACTGCTGGTGAAACAGGTCCAGGTGCCGCTAAACATCAAGCAAACCTCTATCCTTCTGAGCTTGCCCTTAATAATACAAGTATTGATGGTCAGGTTAATAATTTAATTGCTGCTGGCATGCCATCTTATCAGATTTTATTAGGTATCCCATTCTATGGCCGCTATGGTGCGACAGATACAAAAACTTTTGATGATTTACGTAAAAACTTCTTAAATCAAGATGGCTATCAAATCCGATGGGACAATACAGCTAAGGCAGCTTATGTCGTTGATTCCCGTGGTAACTTCGTTTACTCCTACGACAATCTTCTTTCTATCTATTTCAAAGGGCTTTATGTTGTTGAGAAATGCTTAGGCGGTATGTTTTCTTGGCAATCTAGCATGGATAAGGCCAATATCCTTACAAGTGGTATGTCTCAGGCTATCAGAAACATGGCTGGACTTGAAAAGCTTTTAGCCGAAGCCTATTATACTTCTATCGGTGGATCAAATAACCAGTAAGGCCTACCATTATAAAACTATAAAAATAGGTTGGCATTCAACTTGAATGTCAACCTATTTTTATAGCTTTCATCAGCCTAACAATTAATCCACTGATTAATATTATACAAATAAATAACTTTTTCTTTAACCGGTATTCCGGTAATCTGATGTAGTGCTTCTTCATATAAATCAAGTTGCTTTGTATAGCGCGCTTTAATACGCTTGATACTTTCTTCTTGGTTTTCTGGTGCTACATAATCTGTTTTATAATCAATAATTACAAGACCATCTTCCTCTAAGAAAAATGTATCGACAATCCCTTGAATCAAAATCTCTTCATCTTCTGGATAGTTTTCAGATACTTCATTTGCTTTAGCCAAATAAATAAATTGTTTTTCTTTCCATACATGTTTGGCAGTCTTCATACGCTGCACCATCTTAGAATTTGCCATTTCTACAAGACGTTTTATTGAAACCACTTGTAGCACTTCTTCTTGCAGCTGCTTTTCACCAATCAACCTTATAAGCTCTTCTTTAATGGCTTCATAGGTATTGAATTTCAAGAAATCTAAGTGTTCAAAAATACTGTGAATAAGCGTTCCGCGTTTTGCACCTGCAATAACTTCTTCATTTTTAATAAAATGTGGGACAGGCATTTCATCTGCCACTTTAAGAGGTGCTATAAGACTTTCTTCTACTTGACCTATTTCACTAACTTGCTTTTGTGCTTCTCTTTTTATTTCTGAAACAGATAACTTAGTAGGCAGATATATGGCTGCTTCATGTGGATAGGTGAAACTCAACCTTCTATCAATTTCCTCTTTATAGTCCCCATATACCTTTTCAGCATCCCAATTTTCTAGCAGCTCTCTTTCATCTTTTTGATGCAACTCCTGCATCTTATTTTCCATGCCAAGACTTGCTTTATCCCAAACAGTCAACTGCCATTTGGATTTTCCTTTAAAACAAATACTATTTTCATCACCTATCAAACTTCTTACAGCACTTATTTCACTATGGGCGTATAAACTCATTCCAATCCAGTTTAAATAGGAACCTGCTTTTTTAACCCCCAGTGGTAAAATGCTATTATTTTCACGGCGTGCAAACATGCTCCATTTTTTTGCTGCCTTTTCCATATCTGAAACTGTTCCTGTAATGAAAAGCTTCTCTTTAGGCCTTGTTAAAGCCACATATAAAACACGCATTTCTTCTGAAATATTCTCAGAAATAATTTTGTTTTTAATTGCAATCTTAGGTATTGTTGGGTATCTTACATACATCTCTGTATCCATATAGTCTGGTGCAATCCCTAAATCATTGTGTAATAATACATTTTTCATAATGTCACTATGGTTAAACTTTTTACCCGTGTCACATAAGAAAACGACACTAAACTCTAACCCTTTACTTTTATGAATACTCATAATGCGCACAAGATTTTCACTTTCTCCTACTAACTTGGCTTCTTGTAAGCCATCTGTTGTTTGCTGCAATTTAGTCACATATTGAAGGAACCCGAAGAGCTTTCCGTTATTCATGTTTTCATATTGAGCTGCATACTTTTTAAGGAGACTTAAGTTTGCCTTTTTCTTAGCACCTGTTGGCAACATAGAAACATAGCGATAGTAGCCTGTTTCTACATATAACTTAGCAATTAATTCTTCTATCGGTAAATCGGCGCTTGCTTCGCGATATAGTTCTAACTGCTTGCGGAAAACTCTCACACTTTCCTTAGCATCTTCTCTTTGTAAGTAAGCTTCTAAAGCTTCAAAGAAGCAGCCTTCTTCTTGCGTCTTGCGGATATGAACAAGATCATCTAACTTAAGTCCTACAATAGGTGAACGCAGTACGGTTAAAAGTGGAATATCTTGAAGCGGATTATCGATAATCTGTAAGTAACTAATAATAGTTTGAATCTCTATGGCTTCAAAGAAATTATCACTTACATCTGCATAAGCACCTATTCCTCTATTAATCAGTGCCGTTTCAAAAATAGAAGCTTTTTCTTTCGTTGCACGTAATAAGATAACAATGTCTCTTGGCTCCACCTTGCGATAATCACCAATTTCCTTATCAAATATATGCGTTGGATTACCTTCTCCTTTTAAGAGTTTATCAATTAGGCCTGCTACCATTAGAGCTTCACATTCCACTTTTTTAAGGTCCTCAAGACTATTTTCTTCCCCTTCAGTGCTTACCTCTGGCTCTTTCGTCTCTAAAACATGTACTTCTATACTTTCAGCTAAACTATGAGGACTTAAACCTTCACTATTCCCTTCATTATAAAGATTTCCTACATATAACTTTGCATAATCATCATATTCTAGCTCGCCTACTTCTGTACTCATTACCTGTTCAAAAATATCATTAACACCTTGTAAAATGTTATCTCGGCTTCTAAAGTTCTGAGATAAGTCGATACAAATATCTTGAATAGGACTTTTTCCCTCTGAGGTAGCTTCTTGCATGCATTGTGCTTCACTCTCCTCTAACTGATGCTTATCAAACTTCTGATACTTCTCAGCAAAGATTAATGGATTTGCAAGACGGAAACGATAAATACTCTGTTTCATATCTCCTACCATAAACCTTGTCGTATGTGCTTCCTTATTGGCATTTGCCACAGCACCTAAAATCGTTTCCTGCACTGTATTACTGTCTTGGTATTCATCAATATATACTTCCTTATAAAAGGCACCTAACTCTTTTGCCACATCTGTATAATGAAGTGTATACTCTCCTTTTTCGTCAAACTCAGGTTCTACCAAAAGTTTCATACACAAATGCTCAAGGTCACTATAATCTACTACACCTGCTTTTTGCTTGGCTTCACTATAACGCTGTTCAAATTCTTTAATAAGCGCTACCAACTTTTCCATCAGTTCACCTACTTTAGGAAGCTGTGCGCTCAATTTAGGGTCTTCTACAAATGCTAAATCACTTTGTATATCTTTTACAACTTCTTTTGCTAAATCACGATAAGCTTTAACCTTTTCCTTGAGCGCTTCATCACATTCTTGTTTTTTACGTGGAAGTGCTGCAAAACTTATCTGCTTTACAGCTTCCATTAATGTATCTAAATCAGTATGTGCGTCAATGTTTTCTAAAGGTTTAACATCATTTTCTAAAGTTGGTCCATAAAGCATAGGGCCATTTGGCAAATTACAAAGGGCTAAGGCATCTTTATAAATGATTTTAATATCTTTTATCTGATCATAAATCATTTGTTTAATTGCATCCGCCCAAGGCATCTCTGACACTGTCTGATAGGGTGTCTTTAAATGTCTTACTTGTAATTTAAGCCACTCCTCTGGAAAAGGTGTACTTTTTGAAAAGGTATACACATCCAAAATAAGCCTTATTAACGTAGCCATTCCCTGCACATTGCCATATACATCAGCAAGTGCTAAAAAGTCTTCATCTTCTTCCTCAAAACATTCTTCTAGAAGCTCTTCTAATATTTCCATCTTCATAATCTCAAGTTCTGCTTGATTACCTACTTTAATATTAGGGTCAATATCTAAACGGTTAAAGTACGCTTTGATAGTCTTTAGACAAAAAGAGTGAATCGTTGAAATAGAGGCTTTGTGTACCAGTGCCATCTGACGCTCTAAATAATTTACTTTTACCATTACCTTAGGGTCTTCCATATTTTCTTCAAGCTGAAGCTTTTGCATCTGTTCACCTAGTTTGGCTGTAATACGCTCTTTCATTTCCCCCGCTGCTGCACTTGTAAAGGTTACAATGAGGAAGCGGTCTATTTCAATGGGTGCTTCTGTGTCACTCCCCATAATACGCTTTAATACACGCTCTGTTAAAACGGCAGTTTTTCCTGAACCTGCTGCAGCTGAAACTAAAATATTGGCCCCACGTTTATCAATGGCGGCTTGTTGCGCTGGTGTCCATGCCATTTAAAATCCCTCCTCTTTGCTCTCAATACGTCGCCATATTTCTTCTTTACTTAAGTTTTCCAGCTTATCAAAGCAGTTATCTGGCTGACTTTCGTTAAATTGACAAATTGTGCTGTAAATACAGTATACACAAGGATTTTTATCTCCTAACTTAAATGGTTTAGCACTTACTTTACCCTCTAGTATTTGTGTTCCCAAGTCTCTTACTGCATCTATAATATGTTCTTCTAAAAGTTCAAACTGCTCTGTTGTTGCTGTAGAAGAACCTTTTCTGACACTTTCATCTTTATTAAGTGTGACTGGAATAGTTGAACCTGTTCCAGTTTTATCTAATGCCTTAATAACTTCCATCTGCTCTAATACAAGACCTGAAAGTTTAAACTGTTTCATATGATTTGCTTCAATCTCATCCTCTTCCATCCCTACTTTGTAGGTGACATACGGATTATTAATATGGAAGTAGAATACCCCTCCTGGTTCATAGGCATGATTAAGTTTTAAATAGGCATCTAAATATAACAGGAGCTGTAATTGTAGTCCATAATAAACTTCTAATAAATTAAAGTTTTTGTTACCTGTTTTATAATCTAATATTTTCACATAGCTTGTTTCAGGATCTTTGTAATATATATCTACACGGTCAATTTGCCCCGTAATATAAACCTTGCGGCTTTCATCAATATCAATTTGAATTGGCGGGAAACCTTGGCCTTCCCCAAAATTAATTTCATAACCTACAGGCCTAAATTCTCCATTTTTAAGATGTGTAGTTAAAGCCTTAATAGCACGTCTTGCCATTTTCTCCACTTTAGAAGCCGTATATTTAAAGCGACCTGAATCCCTTTGTAGACGTTTAAGCTGCTCCATGGCCGAATCCGTAGCTTTTTTAACAGCTACCTGCATTTCCTGTGGCTGTGCCTCCGTCCAGGTAGTCCCCATGAGAGCTAGTTCCTTAGGATATTGCTCTAATGTCGCATGGAAAAGCGTTCCCACTTCTGCACTATTCCACTCAAAGACCTTACGCTCTTCTGCTTTAATACCATATTTCATAAAGTAACAACATGCACAGTTTCTAAAGTTCTCAAGACGTGAAATACTTGTTTTTAAAACGGGCTCATTATAAAGTAACTTTGTTGTTTCAGGATTTAAATAATGTTGCTGATTGCTATAGAATAAATAGTCGCCTAAACCTTTTAATCGCTCCTTCCAAGCAGGTGAAGTAGCATACCAGCTCACCACATCCTTCCAGTCCTCTCCCTGCTCACGGCCTTCAATATATTCTCTAAGACGGCTACCTATATAACCAAATGTAGGCAATGGGCGATACACCTCATCTAATAAACTCATATGTTTATCCTCAGCTGGCTGTCTAAACATTTTCCCTAAGCGATAAAAAATTAAAGAAGGTCTTAATGGCTTACCATTTTCATCACTTAAAGCCGCACTTAAATAAAGCTTCTTAGTGGCACGTGTCAAGGTAGTATAAACCATAAAGGCCGCACCATATAGGGGCTGATTAATAATCAAATCACTGAAGCGCCCTTTTGCTTCACTACCTGTTTCACAGAGCTGGCCTAATGTAACCTTATCCATATCTGAAAAAATAGGGGTTGCTTCATCTGTCTTTGGAATCAGCCCTTCATTGGTTCCTAATATAAAGAGTGCCTTAAGACGTGGCAACCTTGTACGCTCAATTTCTCCAATTAATACCTCATCACTAGCAGGCGGAATAACACCCATCTTGAGATAAGAAAAGCTGGTTTCCAAAATACGCTTATACGTATTGACATCTAATCGTTCATCACCTAAAAGGTCTACAAGACGCTCAAATACTTCTATAATCTGCCCCCAAATTTGCGTATTTTCAAGTTCAAGTAAGCGGTTATCTTCTTCTTTATTCTTGGCAATCATTTTTTGCAGTGTTTCATAAGCACCTATTTCCTGCAAGAAATAAAATAGTGCACTTGTAAGATCTACTACTTTGATTTGCCCCTCTACCTTTCCTTCTTTAATACGTTTTTCAAATGCCATAATAGGTTCTAATATTTGAAGGCGTACTGCGTTAATATGTGCTTGCAGTTCACTTTCTTCCGTATCATATTGCCATTCTTGTTGCCATTTTTTCTTTCCTTTGATGCCATAAGCTAAAATATAGTTCTCTAAAATATCAATATCTTCTCTTGAAATAGGCAGCATATACGTTCTTAAAAATGCCATCATGCTTTTATAGCTGTAGCTTCCTGTCACCACATCCAGTACACCTTCTATGGCAGCCACTAAACTATTTGTGTGAATATTACGCTTAATATCCAGGAAATATGGAATCTCATATTCTTTAAAGCTACTTTGAATAAGTGATTTGTATTCCGCTACATCACCTACAATAAGGGCAATATCATGATAACGATAACCTTCGTCACGCACTAAACTCACAATACGCTTTGCCACTGCTTCTACTTCTTCCATACGGCAGCTATAGGTATTTAGACGAATGGCATTGCTTTCTTCTTTAAAAGGTTGCTGATAAGGCTTTAAGTAATTTTCTTCTAAATGAATAAACTCTGGTGCCAATAAACCTTCTTCATATACTGGTGTTAAAAATTTGGTTTTATAAGTAAGCTTCTCTCCTTCACATATTCCCATTAACCGTTGATACATTTGAATACTCTCATAAAATGGATGGCTTGTGCGTACCTTTTCCGTCAAACCATACACACGATCCATAGGTAAGGTAATGCTGACCTTCTTTGCCTTCTTCATCAATTCCCTAATGATATTTAACTGCGTCATTGTAAAGCCATAAAAGCCATCAATCCATATTTGTGCCTGACTGAGTGTCTTACTCTTATGAATAGATTGTGCCAAAAGGCTCATGTTCTTTTCAATCGTTAAAAATTGTGTGCTGATATATTCTTCAAAATAACCATAAATCTTTTGAAGGTCTACAAGTTTACTTTGAAATAAGGACGTTACAGCCTCACTTCCTATCATTTCTTCTAACTCTGCTTGTCCTAAACCGGATTGTTCAAACATCGTAATAAGACGATTAACAGATTCTATAAATCCTGTATTATTGATATTCTTTTTATAAAATACTAATTCTTTTTTATGTTCTTCAATGACCTTTTTTAAAATAATCATACGTTCCAAGTCTTCGATAACAGGGATATTTTCTTTACCGACTTCCTGAAAAACGCTACGTGCTAGCGTATTAAAACTTAAGACTTCTGCACGCAATAGCCCTGGATAAAGCTTCTTCGCTAAGTCCTTCTGTGTCTGTAGGTTGAACTGCTCTGGTACTAAGACAATCAGACTCCCATATGCCTCTTCTTCAAGTTCCTTAGCAACTGCTTCATAGCAATAGTTAGTTTTACCTGCTCCAGATCTCCCTAGTATAAATTCGATTGGTTGCATAACTTCACCGCCCTCTCTTTAGTTCTCTGTTTCTATTTTAACATATTTTATGCATGGCATATAGTTTATGGATTTCTCTTTTAATAATGCCCTGTATATTATTTATTAAACATTTATGCACGATGTCATTTTTATCTTTCTATCCCTTTATTTCTTTGATTTTATTGAATATTTGAAATTTAAATACTATAATTATAGAGAAACCAACTAAAACCTTGAAATATACATGTAGGTAAATTGGTTTCTCCCAATGCTTTCACATTGCTAAAGATTATGAATAACTAAATTTTATAAATGTGAAATCTATATAGAGAAACCAACTAAAAACTTAAAATATACATGTGCGTAAGTTGTTTTCTCTCAATGATTTCACATTGCTAAAGATCATGAATAACTAAAATTTATAAATGTGAAATCTATAGTTATATCAAAATATATCTTATAATAGAATGGGTGATAAAATGCTTTCTTATGAATGTTTTCTAGACCTCGCGGTAATTCTTATTGCAGCCAAATTATTCGGAATCCTATTTAGGAAACTGCACTTACCACAAGTTGTAGGGGTTCTTGTGGCTGGTCTTATAATCGGCCCGAATGTTTTAGGCATTGTAAGTGAAAGTGATTTCTTGGTAACTATGGCTGAACTCGGCGTTATTATGCTTATGTTTACTGCTGGTCTTGAAACAGATTTAAAAGAATTGATGCATACCGGTCCTGCTGCTTTATGTATTGCCAGTTTTGGTGTTTTAGTACCACTAATCGGTGGCTATTTATTACATGCTACCATCTACGGCTTTGCACCAATTGGCTCTGAAGCTTTCTTTCAGTCACTTTTTATCGGTGTTATTATTACTGCTACATCTGTTAGCATTACGGTCGAAACACTCCGTGAAATGGGTAAATTAAAAGGCAAAGTTGGGACAACCATCTTAAGTGCCGCCATCATTGATGATGTCATCGGTATTGTTATCTTAACTTTTGTTATTGGTCTTAAAAAACCAAATAGCGCGCCCTTTACTGTTATCTTTAATACGATTTCATTCTTTATTGTCTCTGGTCTTCTTGGTTTCCTTATTAATGCACTCTTTAGAAGATTTGATGCTAAATATGGCAAAAAGCGCAGAATTCCTATTTATGGCTTTGCACTTTGCTTACTCTTCGCTTATATTGCAGAGGAATATTTCGGTATTGCAGATATTACAGGCGCCTATGTGGCTGGTATTGTACTTTGTAATATTCGTTCATCTGAATATATCGTTCAAAAAATTGATACGAATTCCTACATGATTTTTAGCCCAATTTTCTTTACTAGCATTGGCATTAAAACGAAAATAGCCGGTGTCACACCTACAGTACTCCTTTTTGTTATTAGCTTTATATTAGTTGCACTTCTTTCTAAAGCACTTGGCTGTTTCTTAGGTGCTAAACTCTTTAAATTTCAAACAAAAGATGCACTACGTATCGGTGCCGGCATGATGGCTAGAGGAGAAGTTGCCTTAATTATTGCGCAAAAAGGACTAGCTGCCAATCTTCTTGATCCTGTTCTTTTCACCGCCGTTATTTTCTTAGTCCTTGCTTCCTCCATTACAACACCAATTGTTCTTAAACTACTTTACAAAGGTAACACCGATGAAACCATTAATCACATATCCCCCACACACGTTTAAACGCTAAAAACTGCCACGAAGCTTCATGGCAGTTTTTTTCATAGTAATAAATTCATTTATAAACTATTAAAAAGTAATTTAACATAATTCTTTTTTGTCTGTTTAACCTTTTTTATATCAATATACGGTGCTACACTTTCTTCACCGTCTAATAAATTCAGTGCCTCATCAATATACGCAATACTCATCTTCAAGTCTTGCGTTACCTCTAGATTAAGTGCCGCCAATCTTTCTAAAAACTCAACCTTATCTTCTACATAGTCTTCATAAAGCCCATAAGCCCCTTTATCATATTTAAATAAATCCTTTTCATAAACTTCTTTTAGGATGCTAAAGGCCTCTTCCTTTTTGCCTAGATGTACTAGCTGTTTTGCAATGTATAAACTTACATACAAATCTTCCACAGATTCTATCATGCAGCTTGGAAGACTTTGACCACACTCTTCTAGATAAGTCCTTATATCTTTTAGACTTTCTCCTAGCATATGAAGTCCTCCTCTATATTTTATAATTACTAGCATAGTATGTAACATCATCTTAAGATGTGACTATTTTCTTTTATAAAAATACGCTTAAATGGACAAAATACAGTTAACTACTTTAATTATCAAAATATATATTGACTTTTTTCCTTCTAACGGTTATATTTTATAATATATATAACATACTATGTAGTCTTAAAAACTACTTATCATAATAACAACAAAACATAACGGAGGTTCTTATGAATTGGAGAATCGTTGCAGATAGTTCATGTGATTTACCAGAATCACTTTTTAAATCAAAAGCCGCTAGCTTTTCAAATATTCCTTTAAGTTTCATGATTGGCGGTAAAGAATATATTGATAATGAAGACTTAAATGTGAACGAAATGTTAGATGCCATGAGTAACTGTAAAGAATCATCATCTAGTGCTTGTCCTTCACCAGATGCCTTTGCTGCGGCTTATAAGGAAGCAGATAATGTCATCGTTTTTACTATTTCTCATAACTTAAGTGGTTGCTATAACAGCGCCGTTCTGGCTAAAGATATGGTCCTTGAACAGCATCCAGAGAAAAACATTCATGTCATAGATACATTAGCTACAGCAGGATCTATGGTCCTTTGTATTCAAAAAGCAAATGAGCTTATTGAAGCCGGCAAAAGCTTCGAAGAAGTAACCACAGCTCTTGATACTTACGTAAAAAACATTTACTTACTTTTCACTTTAAGCTCTTATGAAAATCTTGTTAAAGCCGGTCGTGTTTCTAAATTCTCTGGTTACCTTGCCACCCAATTAGGTATACGTACACTTGCAGGCGCAAGTCCTGAAGGCACTATTCAAATCTTACAAAAGATTCGTGGTGAGAAAAAGGTTTATAAAGCCATTGTTGAAAAAATGACCGAAAAGGTTAACCTATCAGAACGTACTGTTTATATTCACCACTGCAATAATCTAGAAGGGGCAACTAAAATCAAAGAACTTTTATTAGAACTTTGTCCAAGTTGTGAAATTCATATTTTACCAACTAGAGGCCTTACTTCTTATTACGCTGAACGTGGTGGTTTAATTATTTCCTATTAATAAATTAAAAGTCTAGGTTATTTCTCACCTAGACTTTTTTATGTTTTATAATATATTGTTCGCATATGCATTAACCACAAATGTAATGTGCAACTACTCGTGTTTCATAAGAATCACCTTCGCTACCAATAATAACAAATTCAAACTCACGGCTTACATTTGTCAGGCCGCCATTACACCCTCTCCCTGAAGTAACAGATTGAGAACTTGTAGCATAAGTTCTTCCATTTTGGAGTAATACAACCCCTATTGCAATCGTTCGATTGGGCTCTACGCCACGGATTGTTACCTTAACGCGTAAAAAGCCATCATCATTGCTTAAGGTTGTTTCTATATTTTCACTACGTATTGTATTATTAGAACGTACAACCATGCGATTTATTTCACTCATCCTAGGAATCTCCATCAATGCCTCTATTACAATATATGATAAAAACTTCCTATGTTTCCATTATTTAAAATCTTTATTTTGGAAAATCTTTAGACTTATAAAATAAGAAATAACGCCAATAAGTAATGCAATAAGAAGAATAATACTACCATTTATACCGCTTCCTATTCTTTGAAGATATAAGGTCAGGTTACTTTTTTCAGCCATATTGAATGCTGTTGCACCTCCAAATGTCACACCATAAGTAATCATTAAAATATATCTTGATTTAGCTGTCCCAAAATAAAATACGCAAGGCAAAATAATACTGACATAGATTATCCCAAAGCTAAACATAACACTTATGCTAGCTAATACCGATAAATCCACATTATCTATTAAACGCTTAATCCCTAGACCTATACTACTACAAATAATACCCGCTATAATATAAATGAATATTTCTACGTATTGTGCATTGCACATAGCTTCTCTAGTCACTGGTAATGCACTTGTTAATAAGCTCCCCTTATTTTTCTCTTCATAGCTCATCATGCTATAAAAAGCTAAATAAGCCCCTAATGCTGGCATAGCTAATGCAACCCCTAAATTAACTAATGGTAACAATGTACATAACACTAACCAACTTAAAATTAAACTTTTAAGCGAATAGCCTAAATGCATAAAATCTTTTTTAACTAACTTCATTGTCATTCTCATCACTAAAACCTTCTTTCCTCTGCTAAAAACACCATAATCTCTTCAATAGTCGGCTTACTGTATTTCACTTCGTCGCCAAAAAGTTCTTCTGCAATCTTACGATTTTTAACAAGTGCTTCTCCGCCTAAACTTGTTTGTCTCACCCCTAAGAGTTCTTTTTTTATTTCCTCATCATTAAAAAGCTCCTTAGCACCTCTCACAATACAATACTGGCTTAGCAATTCATCTTTTTCTACATTCATTATAATCTTTCCCTTTTGAATATACACAAGATAATCACAAGCTTTTTCTAAATCAGACGTAATATGTGTTGAATAAAAAATAGTTACCTTTTCATCTTGCATATGCAGCATCAATAACTCTAGAATTTCATTTCTTACAACAGGGTCTAACCCAGCTGTTGGTTCATCTAGTAAAATAAGCTCCGGTTTGTGGCTTAATGCCATGACCAAATCAAACTGCTTCTTTTGCCCTGTAGAAAGCTCGCCATATTTCTTATCTAAATTAAGACTAAAATATGCAATGTATTTTTTAAACAAATTCTCATCCCATGCCTCATAAAAAGGTGCGACCATCTTTTTAATATGTTTCAATCTACTTTCTTCAGGATACCCTGTAGGCTCTCCCACATAGCCAATCTTTGCCTTAATCTTTTCTGGTGCTACCTTTATATTTAATCCTTCTATTTCAATATCCCCTGTATCCATGCGAATCATATCTAACATTAACTTCATAGTCGTTGTCTTCCCTGCACCATTTTGACCAATAAATCCTGTAATATAACCTTTTTGAATACCTAATGAAGGAATATTTAACTCAAAATCTCCCAGCTGTTTTTTTACATTATTAAATTTTACTGCTAACATATTTAGACCTCCTCATAAATCAGTTCAACACGTTCTTTAATTTCTTCTAAGCTCATATTGATGCCTTTAGCTACAATAATGGCTTGCTCCAGTTGCTCCTCAATTTGACTGATTTGTATTTCCTTTAAACGTTCCTTATTGGCTAAGGACACATAGGTTCCCTTTCCAGGTGTAGTTTGTACAAATCCCTCTTTCTCTAATTCCTCATAAGCACGCTTCACTGTAATAATGCTTACCCTAAGTTCTTTTGCCATCATCCGAATAGATGGTAAAAGCTCACCTTGTGCCAGTTCTCCTTTTAGAATCAATGCCTTAATTTGGCTTGTCATCTGCTCATATAAGGGGGTGGCACTATCATTTACAATAATAATATCCATAGTTCTACTCCTTTTAATGCCTAGACTTTTTGTTGTCTTACTGTCTATCTATCCGTTATAACTGTGTATATCTTATATACACAGTTATAACCTATCTACGCCTTAATGTCAATATAAAAAAATAAAGATGCACATCTGCATTAATCATACATGATGCCCATCTTCATATCATCCTTAATATATTTTACTGCTACGACGTTCCATTAAAATCATATTACGCCATATCCCATCCTTGTCCTTAGCAATCTTTTCACGGTAACCAATTTCTCGGAATCCCCATTTTTTATGAAGCGCAATACTCGCTTTATTTTCTGCAATAATTGCAGCATACAATGTCCAAAAGCCTGCCTCTTCCGATTCCTCACATAGACGTGACATCAACCTACTGCCTATACCCTTTCCTCGGTAGGCCTCATCAACATAAATGCTTAACTCCACAACGCCCTTATAAACCGCGCGCTTAGATGTTGGACTAATCGCAACAAATCCTACGACTTTCTCACCCTCTAACGCCACATAACGGCACTGTACTAGGTGATTTGCATCCCATTCTTCATAGCTAGGACATTCTCTTTGAAATGTAGCTTGTCCTGATGCAATACCTTGCCTATAGATACAGCTTACCTCCTCCCAATGTTCTTCCTTCATGTTTTCAATTCGTATTGTCATACTTGCTCCTCCTTCTATTAAGCCTATTACTAAAGTAATTTTATGAAACGCCATTTTTAGTTGTAATATAGATTTCACATTTATAAGATTTAATTATTCATCGTTTGAGTCATGTGAAATCATTGAGAGAAAACTATTTATGTACATGTATATTTCAAGGGTTTAGTTGGTTTCTCTATATTATCTGTATTTTATCATAATATTGTTTATATTTTAATGTTTTTTTAATTTCTATCCGTACAAAATAAAAAGACGTTATATTAATAGTTAAAGCCATTAATATAACGTCTTTTTATTAAATTACACGTTTAATACCAATTACAGGTTTTCCTGTATTTGAAAAGGCACTACTAATGCAAATACCTGTTCGCTCGTCATTTGCATGAATAATTTGTCCGCCGCCGATATAGATTGCTACGTGAGAAACATTACCATTATAACCATAGAAAATTAAGTCACCTGGTTGTTCATTACCACGTTCAACACTATAACCATTATTTGAGAATTGTGCACTTGAGCTTCTTTGTAAGCTAATACCAAAGTTTTTCATAACTTGTGAAGTAAAGCCTGAACAGTCTACTCCATTTGTTAAACTATTCCCACCATAAGCATATGGGTTCCCTAAGAATTGTTTTGCATAGCTTACGATTGCTTCACCTGTTACATTTGTGTTTACTGTTACACTACTTGAAGTTGTTGATGTACTTGTACTAGGCTTTGTTGTAGATGTATTTGCATTTTCTACTTGTGCTTGTGTAAGTTTTACACGTTCTACTTGTGAAAGTGTTCGAGTTGGTAGGTATTTTAAGAAATCTGCTGTTACATAATCTTTATGTACAAAACCTTCAAATCCTTCTTGATTAATTTTATACCAATCGCCTACTGCGTATTGTACTGAAATCTCATCACCTGATGCTAATTTACCGATTACTTTACCTGTAGATGTTGATGGATAATCTCTTACATTTAAACCACCATTTACTTCAACAGTTGCTACTGCACGGTGTACTGTAATATATTCGCCTTTTACATAAGCTCTTTCGTCATCTTCTAAAATAATTTTAAACCAGTCACCTTGCTCCGCAATAATCTCTACCACATCGCCTAATTGAACTTGTTCTACAATTCTTGCTGTTGTTTTTGCCCCTTCTCTTACATTAAGTGTTGATGTTGCTACTGTTCCGTATGCTTGTCCATATGCTAAGCTAGGCATTATTGCTGCTACTGCAATAAGTGCACCCATAATCGCTTTCTTTAATTGCATATACAAGTCCTCCCTTTATCTTTTGATATTTTATATTTCATCCTTAATGTTCTAAGCACCTAATAGATAGCGCCTTTAGCAAAAAGTTTTTTATCTACCACATGCTTAAAACATTAATATACTCTTCATCATTTAGTTGTTAAGTAATTATTACAAATTTATTATATAAAAAATCAAGCTTTCTGTCAAGTTTATGGTAATTTTTTTACCAAAATATGTCTTTTTATATTTAACTTTTGTTACATTTTATTTTCACTTTTATTTTTCACAGCACTATGAACGACTATTACCCAAAATCAACTACTATTTTTTCCACCTTTACATAAAAAGAGCCCCCTTCCAGATTAATAAGCTTTGATCACTTATCCATCCAAAAGAG
The DNA here is from genome assembly GCF_982396655.1 of Cellulosilyticum sp. Classification (NCBI taxonomy): domain Bacteria; kingdom Bacillati; phylum Bacillota; class Clostridia; order Lachnospirales; family Cellulosilyticaceae; genus Cellulosilyticum; species Cellulosilyticum sp. Next base: position 112,795 of record NZ_CEVXFV010000001.1, read on the forward strand.
AGCACATATCCTTCTCAAAGTAACTCATTCTCTTTTTAAAATAACTCATTAACTTTTTCTTTTCCCAGACTTATGTGAGCAAAAAGATAGCTAGGCACTTGAGTACTGCGGATTGCCTTCGGAGTACTCTGTTCTTGTACCATAAATGTAGATACTTAATCTCATTTGTTAAGTACTTAGCAAAGATAATAAAAGGGGTTTTAGGTGTGTGTTTGAACGCAGCGTAGCATAATGAGTTCACACCATTTCTTTTATTATCGAGCTTAGCGCATCACAGATTACAGAGAGTGTAGCGCCTCAAGTGCCCAAGTACCCAGCGGCCATTTTTACGCCCCCCTATAACCCCAGCGCTTTATTTTGCTTATTAATAAAATGGGCCAATTCATATCTCGATTCTGGTGCCGTTTCATAAACACAGTAATCTGGCTTTATAAGGTTCACAATTTTTTGAGCGACCTCATGATCAAACGGCTTATGTCCATCTAACATATTAATATGTTGTTTCAAAATATTACGTTTTCGTACAGGATCTTTCTCACGTTGATATTTTTCTAAGAGATACTGATGATCTCTTTGCATATAAAACTTTGGCAATGCTTTATTTAAGTGCATCCCCTTAATCCATTTTGCTGTATCCCCTAGATTTGTAATCACTTCTTTTATATAATTGTAGGCTTGTTCTTCTCTTCCTATTTTACTGTTTGTCAAAGTTAGATGAGATACATCTACAAGATATCCTTTATTCTTATACTTTACCCTTTCAATAAAACTTTTAGTTAGCTCTGAATCTAAATAAGTAAGGCCTGGCCACCATAAATTTTCAAATAATAATAGTGGTCCTTCTTCATTTTCTTCAAAAACTGCGTTAACTAATTCTAATGTTGCTTCAAGTATTTCCTCATCACTATAATCAAATTGCCATGTAAATGAATCCTCAGGTAAAATGTGACTTACGTGAAATACCATATATTCAGCTTCCAGCTCTTTAGCACGAGCATATTGCTTTTTATAATTTTCAATAAGTATATCGGGTGTCAAACCACCATAATACTTTTTAATTTCTTCTTCATTCTTAAAAAGCTTCTTTAGTTTTTCCTGGTCCTGACGCCAGAAATCTAACCACATCGGATAAAAGGATAAATGTACACCTGTAATGATTTCTTTAGGAATTTGTGCTAAATCATAATCCATTGTAAGACCTAGCTCTACTCCTTCAATATTATTTTTTTTGACAAACTCATCAATATTTGTCCAGTCATTTTGAAACCACTCTAACTGTCTCAAAGTGGTGGATAAATGAAATAATCGCTTCATATTAGCCTACTTTCTAAGTTTACTGTTTTAATTGGTATGTTCCTGACGCCTTTGCTGCTTTGATAATTTCACGGAATGCTTGTATTTGATCACTAGTCAAATTATGTTTTGGAATGATTTGTGCACTTACTGCATTCATATAAAGTCTAAAATCATGCTTTGTCTCTACAATCTTTACAAACACATCCCAACTTACTGTATCTTGATCTTCACCAAGATCTAAATGGACGCTATCCTTTGTAAACTCATAAGTAACACCATAAGCAAACTGCTTCATTTGCATCTGAGAAAGCGTTACCTGCCATACACGCCATGGAATAAGTGCAAAAATTAATATAGGCACTAATAAAATAATAATGTGCTGTGAAAGGTATACATCCCATCCCACATTTGTTGTACACATCTGATAGATAAAGTAAATAGTTACAAGTACTCCTATAATCATAAGAATCTTATTTAATAAATTTTTCCAAGCTACTGACATATTATATCGCAGTACATCTTTGACCTTAAACTTCACATCAAGCTTTAGCCCTTGTGCTTCACTATTACTCATTATTTGTTTCCTCCTCTTATGTCTCTCTTCTCTTGTCCTCGTTACAAGATGCTTTGCTTTTGTATTATAGCATAGGCATTCTTACCAATCAAAAGATTTAACTTAAATAAAGCCAACTAGGTTTTTAAATTTTTCCCTAGTTGGCTTTATTGTATACGAGTGATATAAAGTTATTAAGTAATTATTTAAGCGTTGTCCCTAAAAGTGCAGCACCGATAATACCCGCAGCATTACCAAGCTCTGCAGCTCTAATTTTAGTTTTTAATGATAAGCCACCATACATTTCTTCTTGTACAAACTCTTTAATTGGTCTTACTAAATAATCTTTTTGTGCACTCATACCACCACCTAATACAATCATATTAGGTTCTAATATATTAATTATATTTGTAATTCCCATAGCAACATATTTAAAGTACTGTCCTAAGACCTCAGCTGCTATTGGGTCCCCAGCTTGGGCTGCATCAAATACATTTTTCGCTGTAATATTAGTGATTTGTCCGCCTTTAGCAAATGATACCATTTTACTATTGATATGTTCTTTAGCAGCTTCCTGTGCTTCACGGATCAGTGCCGTAGCTGATGCATATTGTTCAAAACAACCTTTTCTGCCACACCCACATTGAATACCATCTTTCACAATGACTTGATGACCTACTTCACCTGCACCACAGAAACCACCACGATAAATTTTACCTTCTGTAATAATTCCACCACCTACACCTGTACCCAAGGTAACAACAACTACATTTTTTTCCCCTTTTGCTGCACCGGCTACAGCTTCTCCAAGTGCTGCACAGTTCGCATCATTTTCTACATAAACGTCACAATTTAAATACTTTTGCATTTCTGTACGTACATCGACATGGTTGAAATTCAAGTTACTAGATGATAAAATCACACCTTCTTCTGGTGAAGCGATTCCTGGGCTTCCAATACCAATAGAATGAATATCCTTTTCTGTAAGGTTTGCTTCATTAAGTACATCTTTGCACAAAATTGCCATATCTTTTAAAACCGCTGCTGCTGGTCTTTCTCTTAGTGTTGGCACACTCTTTGTTGCAATAATCTCATACTTTTCATTTACTAAACCTGCTTTGATTGACATACCGCCTAAATCTACACCTAAATAATACATTTGAATCCCCCTTTTGGTCATTACAATTCTAATCTAAATTATTTTTTTGTAAATTGTTCATTACACGGTTATTAAGCGCTTCTGCTGCATTATAACCCATCTTCTTCTGTCTAAAGTTAATTGCTGCTGTTTCACAAATAATTGCTACATTTCTACCTGGTCTAATAGGAATTGCATTTGTGACAACTTTAATGCCCATGATATCAGTATATTCATTAGTTAAACCTAAGCGGTCATATTGTTTTGTTTGGTCCCATCCCTCTAAGCGAATAATGAGGTCGATATTTTTCATTTCTTTAACTGCACCTACACCGAAGATTTGCTTGATATCCACAATACCGATACCTCTCACTTCAATAAAGTGTCTAATCACTTCTGGTGCTGTCCCTAAAAGTGTTGTAGCGGATACTTTCTTAATTTCTACTGCATCATCTGCTACAAGTCTGTGTCCACGTTTTACAAGTTCTAGTGCGGTCTCACTTTTACCAATCCCACTTTCACCTGTAATTAAAACACCTTCCCCGAAAATATCTACAAGTACACCATGCATTGATAAACGTGGTGCTAATTCTACATGAAGCCAGCGATTGGCTTCTGCAATAAAGCTTGAGGTTGGTAAGTCTGTTTTAAAGATTGGAATGCCATTTTGTTCTGCACATTGTAATAAGTATGGAAATGGTTCAATTTCTTCGCGACAAATAACGATACAAGGAATATCTGCAAAGTCCATGAGTTTCTTAATCTTACGATTACGTTCTGCTTCATCATCAATCTTTTCAAGGTAAGTATGTTCTACTTTCCCAATGACTTGAAGTCTTGTTGGATCAAAGTAATCAAAGAATCCTGCAAGTTGTAATGCTGGTCGATTCACGTCACATTGTGTAATTTTTCTATCTTTATAGTCTATATTTGGTGTTAAAATATCTAACTTAAAATGTTCTCTTAGCTGTGCTACGGTTACAAAATACATTTTTTTCCTCCTTGTCCTCTTATCAGACAAAATTATTATAACATTTATTTCCTATATTTAGTAGAAGTCATATTTACTAATTCTTGTGAAAATAATTATATATATTATATGCCACAGATTCAGGAATGCCTTCAACTTCACTAATTTCTGCTTGGCTTGCTTGGCGTAATTGCTCAATACCTTTAAAGTGCATAATGAGTTTCTTCTTTCTTTCCTTTCCAACGCCTGGAATATCATCTAAAACAGATTGCACCTGTGCTTTGCTACGTAGTTTCTTATGATATTCAATGGAAAATCTATGCACTTCATCTTGCACTCTTGTAATCAGCTTAAAACCTTCAGAATTACTTGGTAAAAGTACTTCTTCTCCCTTATAAAGTAGTCCCCTTGTTCGGTGATAATCATCTTTTACCATGCCACATACTTCTAGATTTAAATTAAATCTTGCAAGCACTTTTTCAGCAATATGCACTTGGCCTTTTCCACCATCCATCAGTAATAAATCTGGTAGTTTAGTAAAACTATTTTCTGCTTGTTCATTTTTATAGCGCTCAAAGCGTCTTGTTAAAACTTCTTCTAAGCTGCCATAATCATTAGGTCCTTCAATACTTTTTATTTTAAACTTACGGTAATCACTTTTTTTGGGCTTCCCACCCTCAAAAACAACCATCCCTCCTACAGATTGTATGCCTTGTGTATTGGAAATATCATAAGCTTCCATACGCTGTGGTATTTTACTAAGGCCTAATGCATTTTGAATTTCTTCAAGAGCCCCATAAGTACGTTGTTGTTCCTTTTTGATTTGATCTCCAAATTGCCCTAATGTCACCTCGGCGTTTTTACTTGCCAGCTGCATCAGCCCCTGTTTATTACCCTTTTGAGGTGTAATGAGCTGTACCTTACTTCCCCTCTTTGTAGTAAGATAACTTTCTAGTACATCAAGCTCTGCTGGAACGCGCTCAATCATAATTTCCTTAGGTACAAAAGTAGCATCTGCATAAAACTGTACTACGAAATCCCTAAATATATTTTCTATTGTTTCATCTTCAGTCCCTTGTAAAAAGAAGTGTTCACGTCCTACTAGCTTGCCTTGTCTTACAAAATAAACTTGAATAAGGGTATCCTCTGGACTTTTGGCAAAGGCAATAACATCTTGATCGGCCATACTACTTGCTACAGCATTTTGTTTTTGTTCAACCTTTTGAATAGCGCCTATTTGATCTCTAAACATAGCAGCTTTTTCAAATTGCAATTCTTCTGCTGCAGCCTCCATCTTTTCCCTTAGCTTTTTAATAACTTCTGTATATTTGCCCATTAAGAAATTTTGTACTTCTTGAATCATTTTGTTATATTCTTCCTGACTCATGCCTGCGCTGATGCAAGGGGCACCACATTTGCCAATATGATAATTTAAACATGCACGTTCTTTATCAATATCTTTAGGCAAATTTCTTGTACATGTTCGTAATTTCCATGTTTGCTTTACAACATCTGCTATCTCCCACATTGCCTTAGCATCTGTATAAGGGCCAAAATATTTAGCACCATCTTTCTTCATCTGCCTTACAATAAGCATACGTGGAAAAGGTTCTTGCACAGTAAGCTTAATATATGGATATTGCTTATCATCTTTTAAGCGAATATTATATTTGGGGTTATATTTTTTAATAAGATTACATTCTAGAACAAGTGCTTCTACTTCTGAACGGGTAATAATATATTCAAAGCTTACAATATGCTGTACCATTTTTATAACTTTAATAGAATGATTTTTGGAGGCTCTAAAGTATTGGCTCACACGATTCTTCAAATTGATTGCTTTGCCTACATAAATGATCTGTCCATTTACATCTTTCATTAAATAGACACCTGGCTGCTCAGGTAACCTTTTTAGTTCTTCTTTGATATCAAACATACTTGCCTCCTTCTTTCCCTATTATTCTCTACCTGTCCACATATTATTATAGCATACTCCTTAGTATTACCATATTATTTCATTTTAATTAAAATAACATTTTTAGACTACCATTTATGAGTTTTTTAAGTTATAGTTATATACAGGTTACATCTATAAGCCTTACAAATGTAAGATTTATATTACATATAACCTATTAAATTATTTGCAACCTATTTATAACAATATCTTAAGGGGGAAATTAAAATGAAAATGAGCAAAAAATATAAACGCCTTTGCCTTGCATTCGGACTTGGTACTGCACTTTGTGCAACTGTAGTTAATGCAGCAAACTATACAAAAACATTAAATGCAACTTATAGAAATATTGGTGTTACATATAATGGTGTATCTAAAACATTAAGTGCAGAGCCTTTCCTTGTAGATGGTTCTACTTATGTACCACTTCGTGCTGTAAGTGAAGTTATGGGTGCTGATGTAAGCTGGAATGGTTCAACAAACACAGTAACAATTACAAATAATAGTGCCGATACAACAAGCTTACAACAACAACTTGCTTCTGCAAATTATCAAGTAACAACACTTCAACGCGAACTTGAAACAGTAAAAGCAGAACTTGAAACTTATAAGAACTCAAATAATTCAAATTCATCAGGTGCAACAAGTGGTACTGATATCACAAGTGCAGAACTTACAGCTACAGAAAAATATTTATCAGACACTTACTCAACTCACTTTGATGATATTTACTTTGACTTTGACCTTGTTAAAAAAGGCTCACGTCTTCAACTTACAATTTCTTACTCAGATCGTGAAGATGAAAAAGCTTTCAATAACTTAAGAGAATCTAAAGTAACAGATATGTTACAAGATATCTGTGATGATATTTCTGCACGTCATGCAGACATCGATATCCAAGGTACAATCACTTATACAAAATCTAGCACAGATAAAGCTTCTTTCACTTATGCAAATAAAACTAGCCGTCTTAAAGTAAGCTATGGGCTTGATGAAGATGATATTAAAGAAATCGTAGAAAATACACGTACAAAACTTTCTGTACAAGGTTTCAGCGATCTTTCAATTAAAAATGTTGAGGTAAGTGTTAATAATTCTAACTCTACAGTGACTTTCATGCTTTATATTGATGCAAGTGACTCTAACTTCAATGATACATGGGATGCTAACCTCGACACAAATAAAAGCTATATTAAAAACCAATTAAAGAAAATTGCTGATAATATTTACGAAGAAACAGATTACACAATCACTGGTGAAGTATATAAATACAACTCATCAACTCTTCTTGCAAACTATGACTACAAATATGATGACATTTCTTTAATTAAACTTTCAAAATAAAAAATAAGGGCTGGAATCCAGCCCTTATTTTTTTTCTAATACTTTCTTTAAGAATTGTCCTGTATAAGAACTTTCATTTTTAGCCACTTGCTCTGGTGTGCCTTGTGCAATGATTGTCCCACCGCGTGTACCGCCTTCTGGGCCTAAATCTACAATATGATCTGCTACTTTAATCACATCTAAATTATGTTCAATCACGACCACTGTATTGCCACCTTCAACAAGCCTATCTAATATACCTACTAACTTATGCACATCAGCAAAATGTAATCCTGTCGTTGGTTCATCTAAAATATAAATTGTTTTTCCTGTACTACGTTTACTAAGCTCTGTTGCTAATTTGACACGTTGCGCTTCTCCACCTGATAAGGTTGTAGAAGGTTGGCCTAAACGAATATAAGAAAGTCCTACATCTACTAGTGTCTGTAATTTACGTGCGATGCTTGGTATATTTTCAAAGAACTTAAGTGCTTCTTCAATAGTCATATCTAATACATCGGCAATAGATTTATCTTTGTACTTCACCTCTAATGTCTCGCGATTATAACGTTTTCCTTTACATGAATCACACGCCACATACACATCAGGTAAAAAGTGCATTTCAATCTTAATCATCCCATCACCTTGACACGCTTCACAACGACCACCTTTTACATTAAAGCTAAAGCGCCCTTTTTGATAGCCTTTCATTTTAGCTTCTTGTGTCTGTGCAAATAAGTCACGAATTTGATCAAATACTCCTGTGTAAGTTGCTGGATTTGAACGTGGTGTACGTCCAATAGGTGATTGGTCAATATTAATAACCTTATCTAAGTTTTCCATGCCTGTTAAATCTTTATGTGTCCCTGGTTTCACCTTCGCACGATTTAAATCTCTTGCTAAACGTTTCAATAAGATTTCATTAATAAGCGAACTTTTTCCAGAACCAGAAACACCTGTAATACAGGTTAATGTCCCTAAAGGAATGCGTAATGTCACATTTTTAAGGTTGTTGGCTTTAGCCCCTGTTAATGTTAATACATTGCCATTGCCCTTACGTCTTACTGCCGGTATTTCAATCTTTTTACGACCACTTAAATATGCACCCGTTTCAGACTTCTCACAGGCAAGTATCGTATCAATAGGCCCTGAAGCAATAATTTCACCGCCATGCTCTCCTGCACCTGGACCAATATCTACAATCCAATCTGCAGCATACATTGTATCTTCATCATGCTCAACAACAATTAATGTATTGCCTAAATCCCTTAATCTGATTAACGTCTGAATCAGCTTGTCATTATCTCTTTGATGAAGACCTATACTTGGTTCATCTAAAATGTAAAGTACTCCTACGAGTCCTGAACCAATTTGCGTTGCTAAACGAATACGTTGCGCTTCTCCACCTGAAAGTGTTCCTGAAGAACGGGCCAAACTTAGGTAATCAAGCCCTACATCTACTAAGAAGCCAAGTCGTGCTTGAATTTCTTTAAAAATTAGTTCACCAATTTGTTTTTGTCTATCTGTAATTTCTATCTCATCAAAGAATTTTTTAAGTTCTCCAATGGACATATGGGTCAAATCATCAATATTTTTTTCGCCAACTGTAACTGCTAATACTTCTGGCTTCAACCTTGCTCCCTTACAGCTACTACATGGAATACTCGTCATTAATGATTCATATTCTTGCTTTGTACTTTCAGAGCTTGTTTCTAAGTAACGACGATAAGTATTTTCAAGTACGCCCTCAAAGGCATATTCATAATGTTTTGTACCATATTCACCTGTAAATGTAAATGAAACAGTCTCACTGCCTGTGCCATATAAAATAATATGTTGAATTTTTTCAGGTAGCTGATTAAATGGTGTATCTAAATCAAAATGATATTTTTCCATTAAAGCATTCATTAAGGCATAAGCATAACTTTCAGGCTTAGCAATAGACCCCCACCCTAGTACAGCAATAGCACCTTCTCGAAGGGTTAAACTTGGTACTGGAACAACCAATTCTGGGTCTACCTCTAAATGCTCCCCAAGTCCTGTACATACGGGACATGCACCTTGTGGATTATTGAATGAAAATGAACGTGGTTCAATCTCATCAATGCTAATATTACAATCTGGGCAAGAAAAGCTTTGACTAAAACGTATTTCTTCTCCTCCAATCACATCAACGACCATTAACCCGCCCGAAAGCTTCATAACCGTTTCAATAGAGTCTGTTAGACGTTTTTCAATGCCTTGTTTAATTGCTACACGGTCTACAACAATTTCAATGGTATGCTTCTTATTTTTGTCTAATTTTACTTCTTCTTCACTTAAGTCATAAACTTCCCCATCAATACGTGCTCGTACATAACCTTGCTTGCGTGCATTTTCTAATATCTTCTCATGCATACCTTTACGCCCTCTTACTATAGGCGCTAAAAGTTGAAGCTTTGTACGCTCTGGTAAAATCATTAGTGCATCTACCATTTGGTCAATTGTTTGCTTTTTAATTTCTTTACCACACTTTGGACAATGTGGTACACCTACTCTTGCAAAAAGAAGTCTTAAGTAATCGTAAATTTCTGTCACTGTTCCTACAGTAGAACGTGGGTTCTTACTTGTCGTCTTTTGATCAATAGATATCGCAGGTGAAAGCCCACTAATGCTCTCTACATCTGGCTTTTCCATCTGTCCTAAAAACTGTCTTGCATAGGCTGAAAGAGATTCTACATATCTACGCTGCCCTTCTGCATAAATTGTATCAAAAGCTAATGACGACTTCCCTGAACCACTTAACCCAGTAAAAACAATAAACTGGTCTCTATTAAGTTCCAAGTCTACATTCTTTAAGTTGTGCTCCTTAGCACCCTTTATGACAATTTTATTCTTCATATTTTCCCCGTTACACAAAACCTAGTATACTACTGTTTTTCAGCATATAAGTCTCATGTCCTTTCTTTTTCTATATAAATGTTGTCTTTTATAGGTATACTCAATAAATATTTGTACTTATTATAACACACCTCTATTTATTTTCAAACATTTGTTCGAGATTATTTCCCCTTCACCTATTTTTTGCTCTTTATTTTTCGTTTTTTTGCCTCTTTCACTTTTTTCCTTAAGTAGTCTATCCATTTTTTCCATAAAAAAAACACATGCTACATCTCGCATGTGTTTTGAGTTATTATTTTGCTATAAAATTGCCTACTTGATCCATTAACATATTAAGGGCAACTGAGTTAAATCCACCCTCTGGAATAATAATATCCGCACGTTTTTTGCTTGGATCTACAAATTGCTCATGCATTGGTTTTACTGTGCCTAAATATTGGTCAATAACTGAATCAATATCTCTACCACGCTCTTTTACATCACGAAGTAAACGTCTTACAATGCGTACATCAGCATCTGTATCCACAAATACTTTAATATCCATTAAATCACATAATTCTTTGTTTTCAAAGATTAAAATCCCTTCTACAATCACAACCTTTGCTGGTTGTACCTCTACTACCTCATCAAGTCTTGTATGTTCCACAAATGAATATACTGGATGATTAATAGCTTGTCCGTTTTTAAGGGCTCTTACATGTTCTATTAAAAGGTCTGTGTCAAAGGCATTTGGATGATCATAATTTAATTTGGTACGTTCCTCGTAAGAAAGTTCTGAGTTCGCTTTGTAATAGTAATCATGAGATAATACAACCACCTTATCTTCAAATGCTTCTTTAATCTTATATGTTAAAGTGGTTTTACCAGAACCAGACCCTCCCGCAATACCGATTATCATGATGTCTTCCATAGTATCCTCCAATTATTTCTACTGTTTTTAAGCTTCTAGCCATTACTAAGTATGATATCATATTTCCGTCAGATTATCTACCTATTTCCATATAAAATACATCATATTTTGTGGAAAATTTTTCCTTGTTGTTGTCATTTTTTGTCTTATTTATTGTTTCTTTATCAGTTTTTTATATTGAAGTATATAATAGTAATAATATGGTTATTATTATTTTAACTAGAAAGAGATTTTTAAAGGAGTATTATTATGATTAAAATAGTTACGGATAGCACCTCATATCTTCCTGAAAAATATATTAAGGAATATGATATCTCTATCGTTTCACTAGGAGTAACTTGGTCTACTAAAACCGAGCGTGAGTTAGATGTCAACCTTTCTAACTTTTATGAGGAACTTGAAAAATCCGGTGAGATTCCAAAGTCTTCTCAACCTTCTCCTGATGAACTCTATATGACATTTGAAAATATCATTAAAGAAGGCAATAGCATTGTTGCAATCTTTTTATCTTCTGAAATGAGCGGGGCTTATACAAGTGCTCATCTCGTTAAAGAAATGATTCTTGAAAAATATCCAGAAGCTGAAATTGAACTTATTGATTCACGCACAAATTGCATGCAACTAGGCTATATTGCCCTCACTGCCGCTAAGGCTGCCGCTGAAGGTCAATCTATTAAGGAAGTCGTAGATGCTGCTAAATTTACTATTTCACACAGCCGCTTCTTATTTACACCTGAAACGCTCACTTATCTCAAAAAAGGCGGTCGCATCGGCAGTGCCTCAGCGCTTCTTGGTACATTACTTCAAATCAAGCCAATCTTAACAGTTAACAATGGCAAAACAGATGTCTATACCAAAGTCCGCACAAAGAAAAAAGCAGTAGAAGCCCTTATAGACGGCCTAATGAAAGATTTAGAAAGTCACAAGCTTCTAGGTGTAACAGTTCACCATATCAATGCGCAGGCAGAAGGCGAGGCCTTAGCTCAAAAGCTCTCTGAACGCTTAGACATTCATGTAGATGTGCAGTCAATAGGGCCTGTTATCGGTCTTCATGTAGGGCCTGGCAGCATTGGTTTAGCTTATCATTATGCCTAATTTCAATTAGACTTAAACAAACTTTCCTACTCTAAAATAAATAGGGAAGGCCTTGAAACTGTCAAGATAGTTTCAAGGTCTTCCCTTTATACTGTCAATGCTACTATTTTTATTGCGATTTTAATGGGCTAAATATACCTTTTTAAGTTCAATCAGTGTATCACGAAGCTGTGCTGCCTTCTCGAATTGAAGTTCTGTGGCAGCCTTTTTCATATCTTTTTCTACTTTTTTCATTGCTTTCTCTAGTTCTTCACGAGACATAGATTCTGGATCTTTTTCCATAGTCTTAGACTTATCTTCTGATACAGTTTTAGTTGCAGCAATGAGTTCTCTTATTTTCTTTTTAATAGTCTTTGGTACAATACCATGTGCCTCATTATACTCTTCTTGAATCTGACGACGTCTAGCTGTTTCTGACATGGCATTTGCCATTGAACGTGTTACTGTATCGCCATACATAATAACACGCCCCTCTGCATTTCTAGCAGCACGTCCTATTGTTTGAATAAGGGCTGTTTCAGAACGTAAGAAACCTTCCTTATCTGCATCTAAAATAGCAACCAATGAAACCTCTGGAATATCTAATCCTTCCCTTAGCAAGTTGATCCCTACTAAGACATCAAATACCCCCATTCGGAGGTCACGAATAATTTCTATACGCTCTAGGGTGTCGATGTCAGAGTGTAAGTATTTTACCTTTACCCCTACCTCTTGTAAGTAAGTTGTTAAATCTTCTGCCATACGTTTTGTAAGGGTTGTCACCATTACTTTGTCCCCTTTAGCTGTTACCTTATTGATTTCACCTAATAAATCATCAATTTGCCCCTTAACTGGTCTTAGTTCAATAACTGGATCTAAGAGTCCTGTTGGACGAATAAGCTGCTCTGCAATCTGTACTGAATGTTCTAATTCATACTGTGCTGGTGTGGCAGACACAAATAATAACTGATTAATCTTTTTCTCAAACTCCTCAAATTTAAGCGGTCTATTATCTAATGCTGACGGCAATCTAAAACCATAGTCTACTAAAACTGTCTTTCTTGCGCGGTCACCATTATACATAGCACGTACTTGAGGAATCGTCATGTGGGATTCATCAATCATCATTAAGAAATCATCTGGGAAGTAATCTAATAGCGTAAAAGGCGTCTCACCTTCTTCTCTTCCCGATAAATGTCTTGAATAATTTTCTACCCCTGAACAATACCCCATCTCCTTAAGCATTTCAATATCAAAGTTAGTTCTTTGAGTAAGACGCTGTATTTCCAAAAGCTTATCTTCTGCCTTTAATTCTGCAACTCTTTCTACAAGTTCTGCTTCAATACGCTTAATTGCTTCCTCCATTTTATCTGCTGAAATCGCATAAAATGAAGCTGGGAAAATTACCACATGCTCACGATAGCCTAAAACAGCTCCTGTTAAAGCATCTATCTCAGCAATACGGTCAATTTCATCTCCAAAAAATTCAATACGAATAGCTTTCTCAGACATACCCGCCGGAATAATCTCTACCGTATCGCCCCTTACCCTAAACGTAGCACGTGCAAAATCCATATCATTACGTACATACTGAATAGCTACAAGCCTTCTTAAAACTTCATCTCGGTCCATCTCCATTCCTACACGTACAGATAAAACCTGCTCTGCATAATCAATAGGGTCTCCTAAACCATATATACATGATACACTGGCAATTACTATAACATCATCACGTTCACAAAGTGCCGCTGTTGCCGAGTGTCGTAATTTATCAATTTCTTCATTGACACTAGAATCTTTTTCAATATAGGTATCACTTTGTGGGACATAAGCTTCTGGCTGATAGTAATCATAATAAGATACAAAATATTCTACTGCATTATTAGGGAAAAATTCTTTAAATTCACTGTAAAGCTGTGCCGCTAATGTCTTATTATGGGCCAAAATCAAAGTTGGCTTTTGTACCTTCTCAATGATATTTGCCATTGTAAATGTTTTTCCTGATCCCGTTACCCCTAATAAAGTTTGAAATTTCTCCCCCTCCATGAAGCCCTTTGCTAACTTCTCAATAGCTTCTGGTTGGTCTCCTGTAGGTTTAAACTCAGAAACGATTTCAAATCGACTCATCTTTCATCCTCCTTTGTCCTCGTTTTATCAAACAAATGTTCATTCCTATATTGTATATAAGTTTCCCATTAATTTCAAACCTTAATCTTATTTTTAAAAGAAAATAACTTTTATTTAAACAAAGATACGACTTTTACTGCAAAAAAATAGGAGCTGCTATTTTACAACTCCTGCATATAAGGACTTACCAACTTGCCAACATTGGTTATGCCTCACCCTATTATTATCTCAAAATAACTTAAAACTAACTTTGTGGACAAAAACTAGAGCATGCTGTTTCACCAGCACTATTTGCCCCATAGCCATTTACATCCACATAATCTGCATGGCACTTACAACTTTGATTATGCACACAGTTTTGTGCTTCACAATCAATATCAATATTTTCCATAGGTTCTTGACTTACAGCATCTCTTGCATTTCCTGCATCTTCAAAGAAGTTATCACAACATGTTTCATTTGAAGTTGAAGCTGCCTCTCCTGCTACATTAATCTTTCCTCTGCAGCAACATTCCTCTTGGTTATGTGCACAACTACTGGCACTACATCTTAATTTTGGCATAGCTTATTCTCCTTTCATAAATTATCGACTCCATTATTATTTGCACAAAAAGAAAAACTATACCTTGTTATATAGTCAATTTTAATGACTTTGTAAAAGCAATAATCCCAATAGTAGTCCAACAATTGTTGCAATAGTTGTCATACGTCCATTCCAGACCTTTTTTGCCTCTGGCATGAGCTCTTCACAAACAACATAAATAATTACACCTGAAGCAATACCCAATGTAGTAATAATATAGCCTTCATTAATACCACTAAGTATGAAGCATAATGCACCTACACCTGCCTCTAAAAATCCCAGTATAATAGGCATAATAGCTACATATCTCAGCTTCGTTCCACCTTGCTTAAAAGCCATAGCCAGTGCCATCCCCTCTGGGACACTATGTAATGCTAAAATTGTCATAAACTGCATCACAGCTTCTATTCCTGTATGTCCTAAAGCACCAAGCGTTACCCCTTCCGGTAAAACGTCCAATACCATGCCAATGGATAAAGCAAGCCCCGCCTTACTCACCTTTGTCCCAGTATGGTTCAAGCATTTCTGAATGCTTGGTACTGCATCATCCATTAAAAGCCCAATACATCCACCAATAATGACGCCTACACAAACAAGTCCAATTCTCCCTTTCCCTAACGCCTCTGGTAGCACATCAAAACAAATCATCGCCAGCATAAGTCCTGATGTGCCACCAAACATCATTCCCATCACTCGCTTATTTTTCATTTGCCACATATAAAGCAAAAAAACACCAACCATGGTTCCCAAGGCCTTTCCAATAAAGCCAAGCCCCATAAGCTGCTGTACCGTAGTAGCCGTAGCCATCCTCGCCACTCCCCTCTTTTCATATCCTCGCAAAATACTGCTCCTTATATAAATATGGACTTGCCCCTCATTTAAGAACTTGTTTTATAACTTATTTATAAAATGCCCTTTACATCTGTCATTTTAAGACATTAAAAAGATTTAGGGTTCCTTACTTCTTATATATTCCTTTAAAACAAAGCTTTCCTTTGCTCATTCCCTTAAAGCTGTTTTCCGCCATTTCAAGATATACATTTTCTTCTCCATAAATAGGCTACAGATATTTCATCTCAATCACTTTAGGGTCTAAGGTCTTACAGAGCTCTTTTAAAATAAATAACCCTTGTACAATAGGTTTTGGGTTAAATGGATAGAATTTTTATCTTCTGATCTTCCTTTTCTTCTACCTGATGGCTATTTTTAGCTCGACTTCGACCACAGAGAGCAACCAAACAAAACGCTCCTGGCCTTTCCACCCAGTTGAGGGTTGTCATAAAATGTTGCAACCACCAAAACTCATTGGTGTGGGTAAGTGGGGGTATCTCATTTTATCTAAGCTTCGACCGTAGGGAGGCTTAAGGAAAATGAGATACCCCCACTTATCCACGCCTCCACGCAAAAAAGGGCTGCGGCATTTTATGCCACAACCCTTCTAAATTTTATTGATTTGAAATTTCTTTTAATTTTTCTGTTTGGTCCACAGTTGTTAATGTAGAAATGATTTCTTCTAAATCACCATCTAAGATTTGATCTAAACGGTGAAGCGTTAATCCTACACGGTGGTCAGTTACGCGCCCTTGTGGATAGTTGTAAGTTCTAATACGTTCACTACGGTCACCAGAACCAATTAAGCTTTTCTTCTCAGCTGCATGCTCAGCATGTGCTTTGGCTTGTTCCATATCATAAAGTCTTGTACGAAGAATTCTAAGTGCTTTTTCTTTATTTTTAAGCTGAGACTTTTCATCTTGACAGTAAACCATGATACCTGTTGGTACGTGAAGTGCACGTACAGCAGAGTCAGTAGTATTGACACATTGTCCACCATTACCAGATGCACGACATACGTCAATACGTACATCATTCATATCTAATTGTACGTCTAATTCTTCAGCTTCTGGCATAACCGCTACTGTTACTGTTGATGTATGGATACGTCCACTTGATTCTGTAGCTGGAATACGTTGTACACGGTGTACACCACTTTCATATTTAAGTTTAGAGTAAGCACCTTGTCCTTTTACCATGAAAATAACTTCTTTAAATCCACCGATTCCATTTTCATTAACTGACATAAGTTCAGTTTTCCATTTGTTTTTCTCTGCATAGTAAGAGTACATACGGTAAAGATTAGCTGCAAATAGTGCTGCTTCATCTCCACCAGCACCTCCACGAATCTCAATGATAACGTTTTTATCATCGTTAGGGTCTTTTGGTAAAAGTAATAACTTAAGTTCATTTTCTAAAGGTTCAACACGCTTTTTATTTTCTGCAAGTTCTTCCTTTACAAGTTCTCTGAAATCATCATCTAAGTTATCTTCTAACATTACTAATGCTTCGTCAATTGATTCAAGTACTTGTTTGTATTCAAGATATTTTTCAACGATTTCTTTTAAATCACTATGTTCTTTCATAAGTTTTTGCCATCTATCTTGATCAGCAATAACTTCTGGATTACTAATTTGCTCACCAATGATCTCATATTTGTCGACTAAATCTTGTATTTGCTCAAACATTTGGTTCACCTCTCTATGTGTTACATATTACGCTTTATTTTAAACTGGATTTCGTGCAATGACAACTCTATCTTTGCCCGCTAAATCCTGATGAGTTTCTATTTCAATGTAGCCCGCTTCTTCTAACATAGTTGTTACCGCTTTTGCTTGATTATATCCGATTTCATATGCGATTATGCCACCTGGCTTTAAGATTTCTTTCGTATCTTTCGTAATTCGTTTATAAAAGCTTAAGCCATCTCCTTCGTCAGTTAAAGCCATACGTGGTTCATGTCCAATTACTTCTATCATAAGTTCCCTACAATCCTTTTCAGAAATATAAGGCGGATTAGATACCACAAGGTCTACTTTTTCTTCTTTATTATATGCTTCAAGTACATCACTTTGCAAAAACTTAATACGTTCTTCAAGTCCATGTTCCTTCACATTTTTCTTTGTTACATCTAAAGCTCCTTCTGAAAGGTCAATAGCTGTCATATTTAATCCTTCAATGTATGTGGCAAGTGAAATACTAATGCAACCCGAACCTGCTCCAATATCCACTCCTTTTTCAAAATGCTCAGTTTTAGACTTTTCAATTAAAAGCTCAATCAAAGTTTCTGTATCTTGTCTCGGGATAAGTACACGGTCATCTACATAAAATGTGAGTCCCATGAAATCTTGATTCTTTGTAATGTATTGTAATGGAATGCCTTGGGCACGCTTTGCAATAACATAAGTATAAGATTCCTTTAAATGGGTAGCTAACTTCTGTTCACGCTCAAGTAAAAGCTTTGTTTCGTCAAATCCCAACAAATGTTTCATTAGAAGTTTCGCATCAATGGCTGCATCTGGGCGCTTATAATTTTCAAGTATAGCTTCCCCCCATTTCATCACTTCATAAATGGTTTCTTTATCTTCTATTTTACTGCATCGGTTCATGCTTAAGTACTCCTTTAACAGCTGCAATAGCTACTTCAATTTGCATATCATCTGGCTCTCGTGTTGTAAATTCCTTTTGTAACCACATACCTGGTTTACTTAAAAAATTCGCCAGTTTATTCTCTGGGCACAACCTTGCCCAACGAATGAATTCATATGAAATACCTGATACAACAGGTACTAATAATATACGTACAAGTGTTCTTTGCCACAATACCTGCGTTGTGAATACACTAAACACTAAAATACTTACAATCATTACTACAAATAAGAAACTCGTTCCACAACTTTTATGTAGACGTGTGCAACCTCTTACATTTTCTACAGTCAGTTCCATATCTTGTTCCATGCAGTTGATTGTTTTATGTTCAGCACCATGATATTCAAAGGTGCGTTCAATATCTTTCATTTTTGTAATAAGTTTCATGTAAGCAAGGAAAATAATAATACGAATTGCACCTTCAATTAGGTTTTGTACAAAAGAACTTGGTATTACTTTTTTAAATAAGGTACTTAAAAACATTGGTAAAATCATAAATATGCCAATTGCTAGTACAAATGATAAGCACATTGTCAGTCCCATAATTATTTTTTCACCTTTGTCTCCTAGTTTATTTTCAAGCCAAACTTCAAATTTACTAGGTTCATAATCAGGCTCTTCTTCACCATAAAGGTCTGCAGAAAAGCTTAATGTTTTTACACCTAAAATAAGTGACTCCACAAAAACGGCCATTCCTCTTAAAATAGGCCATCGGAAAATCTTCATACGGTCCATAATGCTTACAGATTCTTTACTATCTGTTACAATCGTTCCATCCGATTTTCGAACAGCCACGGCATAATATTTTCTGCCTTTCATCATAACGCCCTCAATAACGGCTTGACCACCGATATTTACTTTTGCCATCTTGCCGCCTCCTTTTTTAAAAAGCAAGTGATTTACACCACATTTCTAGAATATACAAGGCAAATCCCCATATTCTATATAAAAAAAAGGTTGAGACCATCCTCTCAACCCATTTTCATGATTTGCCTCAAGGCAATTATCACATATTAATGTAACTAAAGTATGAAGCTTGTAATTACATACCAAATTTTTTGTTGAATTTATCAATTCTACCTTTAGCAGATGCTGCTCTTTGTTTACCTGTGTAGAATGGATGACATTTTGAGCATACCTCTACATTGATAGATTCTTTTGTTGAACGAGTTTCAATAACTGTTCCACATCCGTTACATACAACTGTTACTGCTTCGTATTTTGGTTGGATTTCTTTATTCATTACCTTCACCTCTTTCATGACACTTTTCTATGTTAATTTTAACTCTAGCAATTTTGTGACAACGTCAGTATTATAACATGTCTTAATCGCTATTGCAAGTACATAGCATAAATTAATTATTACCACCTGTGTTTTTTCTTATTTTTTCTACAAATTCTTTATTGGTAGGATAAACAAGCATGGTGTTAATAAGATTTTCCATGATTTCTGAAGTATTATTACGACTTAAGTCTTTTCTAATACTATATGCAGCACTAGCTTCACTTGGTGATAACAATAAATCATCACGTCTAGTACCTGATTTATAAATATCAATAGCTGGATAAATTCTCTTCTCAGATAAAGAACGATCAAGTACAAGTTCCATATTTCCTGTTCCTTTAAACTCTTCAAAAATTACATCATCCATCTTACTTCCTGTATCCACAAGGGCTGTCCCTAAAATCGTCAAACTACCACCATTTTCAATTTTTCTAGCGGCACCAAAGAATTTCTTTGGCATATGAAGTGCTGCTGGATCAAGCCCACCTGATAAAGTTCTTCCACTTGGTGGAATCGTTAAGTTATATGCTCTTGCCATACGTGTAATGCTATCTAATAAAATTACAAGATCTTTTCCTTGTTCTACCATACGCTTTGCACGTTCAAGTACCATCTCCACCACTTGTTTGTGATGTTCTGGTGGCTCGTCAAATGTAGAGGCAATAACTTCTACATCTTTTCCATTAATCGAACGACGAATATCTGTTACTTCTTCTGGTCTTTCATCTATAAGAAGTACAATCAGCGATACGTCTGGATGATTAAAGGTAATGGCATTTGCAATTTGTTTTAAGAGAATCGTTTTACCTGCTTTAGGCGGTGCTACAATTAATCCTCTTTGACCTTTTCCAATAGGCGCAATTAAATCAATGATTCGTGTCGAAAGTACATCTTTTTCATACTCAAGGTGAAGTTTTTCTGTAGGAAATACAGGCGTTAATGTTTCAAAATTAGGACGATATTTGGCCTTTTCTGGTCGGTCCCCATTTACTTTATGTACATAAAGTAGGGCACCTGCCTTTTCTCCTTCTTTTGGTCTACGCATATCTCCTTCTATCCAGTCACCTGTTTTTAAATTGAAACGGCGTATTTGTGAGATAGAAAGATAGATATCATTTTCACCTCTCATAAAGTTTTGAGAACGTAAGAAACCATAGCCATCGGCCATAATCTCTAAAATGCCTGCACCAGTCATACGATCGCTGCGCGAATCATCTTCTACCTGGATGTCTACCTCTTCATTTTCTTCTTTTGAAGTGGCTACTGGTACTACTTTTTCTTCATCAAAGTTTTTTTGTGCGCCTTGTGTCTGCATCTCTTTTGATTGCTCTTGTGCTGACACTTCTTCTACCAAGCAGGAGTTATTATTATCTTGTAGACTAGCTATTAACTCACTTTTACGCATTTTATTTATATTTTTCATGCCTAGCGCCTTAGCTCTTTGCTTTAGTTCTGCTAAAGTCAACCTGTCTAAATCATTCATTCGTTAATAACTCCTTTAAATAACTTAATTTTTTACTCTACAAATAAAAATAACAAGGCGTACCTTGTTATCCTGATTACAAAGTAAGACACGCGTTAAGTTTCACGTGTCTTATCTTCACATAGTTTAACATACTTTCCATTCACATTTCAAGCCATGTTTACAAAAAGAACATCTACCTAACAAATTTTAAAATATTTATCTTCTATTTCAGTCCCGCTCACAGGATGACCCCAGAAAAACCCTTGTCCCATTTCACATCCTAATGCACTCATGATATAAAGCTGCTCTTCATTTTCAATACCTTCTGCAATAGTCTTTAAGTTGAGCGTCTTAGCAATAGAAATAATTGCTTCTACAAGAGACCTATCTTGCATATTTTTCCCAATTTCTCTAATAAAAGAGATATCTATTTTAAGATGATCAAACATAAACTTTTTAAGATAACCAATAGACGCATATCCCGTGCCAAAATCATCAATGGCGATTGCAAAACCATACTCTTTAAGTTCATCAATTATAATTTGCGCACTTCTCACATCTTCCATTACAGCTGACTCTGTAATCTCTAATACAATATATTTAGGAGGGACTTCATAGTGCTCTAAAACCTGTTTAATCTGCTGTGCTAAATTAATATTTTTAAATTGGACTGCTGATAAATTAACAGAAACAGGAACTACCTTATAACCATGGTCTATCCAATACCTAATCTGCTCGCAAACTATTTCTAGCACTCTCATACTTACCTTATCAATCAAATTCATTCTTTCTAAAGTACTAATAAATGTTCCTGGCCCC
The DNA here is from genome assembly GCF_982396655.1 of Cellulosilyticum sp. Classification (NCBI taxonomy): domain Bacteria; kingdom Bacillati; phylum Bacillota; class Clostridia; order Lachnospirales; family Cellulosilyticaceae; genus Cellulosilyticum; species Cellulosilyticum sp. Next base: position 134,652 of record NZ_CEVXFV010000001.1, read on the forward strand.
ATAAGTTCGCCACTTTTTTTTCTTCTTCTTAAGAGTGCTTCCATCCCTACAATGCCTTCACTCCCTAATTCTATAAAAGGTTGATAATAGACAATAAATTCATCATTTTCTACTGCCTCTAGCATTTCTAATTCCACTTGCAGGGTACTTACTGCCTCTTCCCTTATTGCATTGCTATAAAATATGTAGGGCTTATGTCGTTTCTCCTTTTTGGCTTTAGCAAGTGCAATCTGTGCCATTTCTATAATTTCCTCAGATATTGCCCCATTTTCAGGATAAGTAACACACCCACCTCTATAGGAAGCTGATATATAAATGCCATGTACTACAATTGGTTCTTCCATAATATATTGCATTTTATCAAGGAAGTTTCTAACAACCACTTCTTTGGACATTGCCTTATGAATGATTGCAAAAACACTATCACTATACCTAAAGATTTCTTGATTGCAATTTAACTGTGTTTTTATACGGTTGCTAATCTCTTTAATAATATAATCTCTCACTCTTACACCATATAAATTATTAATTTGCCCCATTTTCTTAATATCTAAAAGCGTTACCGTAAATGTCTCTTCCTTCTTTTGAGCCCATTTAATAGCTCTGCCTAAACTCTCTAAAAATATTTTTTCATTAGGTAAATGTGTTAACTTATCAAAATAATTAATATGATAAATTTCTTCTTGTAATTTCGTTGTGCTTGTTATATCTTTTGAAATACAGGTGTAATACATCACATCATTAAGCCCATAAATAGGACTTACCGTATTCATCAAATAAATGCGCCTATTATCCACTACAATGCGACTGCTTATAAATTCTATGCGCTCCCCTTGACGAATAGTCTTTTGAACCTTTTCTAGCACTTCATCATCCGACAAATCCATTCCTACAAACATACACATATCTTTTCCTAATATGTCTATATCATTTTGGCTGCACATTTTATAAACCATTTCATTAGCATATATAATTTTTCCATAGGCGTCACCAATAATAAGCCACTCTTCTAAACTACTCACTATTTTCCCCAGTAAGTCATTTAACGTCGGCTGATCAATTTCGCATACACCCTCCATACATTTCCCTCCTCATTTTCTTCCTGCCTTTCCCCAAACACTATAATGATGACATTTTATAAAATTAGAATTTTTTAACTATTTAAATTATATCATATTATTTTATATTCTGTCATTATAGATTTCATATCTCTCACTTTTAGTTATTCATTTTTCTTTGTTAAAGTTGGTTCATTAAAAGACACAATAAAACCTGCTAATGCGATTTTCATTAGCAGGTTTTTGTCTTTAATGATTAAATGCCTCTAATTTTGCACTAACCTTTTGCTTTACTTCTGCCACTTCAGCACCAGTTATAATCTCTATACCTTCCCAAATATTCCTGATGGTATAAATATGAAACCTTCCCGCCTTGACAGCTTCTATAACTTCTTCGCTTAGCATTAGGTCTTGTTTATTCTGGTAAGGAATCATAACTCCCTCATCACCTTTTAATCCTTTCATACTGCAAACCTTATAGAAACCTTCAATCTTTTCATTGACCCCGCCAATTGGCTGTATTTCACCAAATTGGTTTACAGAGCCCGTCGTTGCAATATTTTGCTTAATAGGGATTTCTGATAAACTTGATAAAATGCCATAAAGTTCTGCACTCGAAGCACTATCACCATCAATCTGACCATAGCTTTGTTCAAAGCAGATATTGCAACTTAAAGAAAGCGGCATCTTTTGTGCAAACTCATAACCTAAAAAGCCTGTAATAATATGAATACCTTTTGTATGAATTGCACCGCTTAGTTCAGCAGCCTTTTCAATATCCACAATGCCTTGTTTTCCTTTATAGGTAGTTACAGTAATCTTAACAGGTCTACCAAACATATAATCATCGATGGTATATACCGCTAGACCATTTACTTGACCTATCTTTTCTCCTGCTGTCTGAATCAGCATAATTTCCTGTACAATATGATTATCTATTTCCCGTTCAAGCTTTTGATAAAATCTTTTTCTCCGATTAATCGTTTTTTGAATAGCTTCTGCATCAATTGGTACCTTACCATAAATGCTTGCTTCTCTTACAACATCTGTAAATCGCTCAATATTAGCTGGTAATTTCTTGACATCCCCCACACGCCTAATGCCATATTCCACAAGTTTTATTAAGCCGTCAATCGTAACATCAGGTAAACCTTCTTCCTTGCACAAATGAGCAATATGACTTGCCAATGCTTCTATATTCGCTTTAGTATTTTCTATTTCATCCTCAAAAATCACCTTTATCTTAAAGAGTTTCTTGAAATCCTCATCGTGGGCTGCTAATACTTCATAAAGTTCTCTGCTCCCCATTAAAATAACTTTAATATCAGCCTTTATGGGTTGTGGTTTCATACTATTTGTAAGTGCTATACCTGCCTCTTCAGCATCATTTATATGAATATATCCTGTTTTTAAAAGCTGCTTAATAGCTAGCCAACTATTCGGACTTTCTAAAAGACGCTGCATATGAAGTAATAAATATCCCCCATTTGCCTTATGAAAAATGCCTGGACGAATATGCGTGAAATCTGTATGCATTGTATTTAACTCTGCATCTAACAAAATCTTTCCTGTTAAACAAATTTCACCTAAACTACTATCGTCTATGACTGGTGCACCTGTATCAGGCGTGTGGGCAACAAGTAAATTGACACGGTACTTGTTGGCCATCTTTTGCAACTGATTGCCACCTGCCCAAGGAAATATATCTTTAAGTTTATTATCTTCTTCTTTTTCTCCTTCGAAAAGTTCCAGATGTTCCAGTATATCTTCTGCAATATCATTAAAATATCTACGCAAAAAAGTATAGCTTATATACTTTTCCTTTAAGGTTTTAATCATACTGCCTACATAATCTAATACAACTTCTTCCTCTAAGTCACGTAAATATTCTGCACACTTCTTTTCTTCTGCTTCTATTCTTTCTGTCAATTGATCTGCATATGCATATAATTCAGCTAACTTCTCTTCAACTTGCTTCTTTTGCACTTTCGTAAGTGCATTATATTCTTCTTTTGAATAAATTTCTCCATTTGAATTAAGTGGTGCAAAACCTAGTGTACCTCCTGTATTTTTCACAAGAATATCCATACTTTCAGCTTTTTCACTAAGGTCCATAATGAGCTGCTCTTTTAATTTATCCAACTCATCTACTATATTTTGCTTCCTTTGATTGACATCTTGACTTTGGAGTAGTAGGGGTAGTTCCGTTAATATACACTGTATAAACTCTGTCATATCGGCTTCAAACACCTTACCTTCTCCAGCTTTTAATGAAATACACCGTGGTGCTTCTGGATTTTTAAAATTATATATATAACAAATATCTTCTGGCGTTTGTCTTGTCTGGGCTTTTTGCTGTATTAAGTTTTTTATTGTTTGATCTCTTTCTTTATTACTTTCTCCTACAATATAAACATTATAGCCTTCAGCCTGAATTAACATGCCTAGTTCAAGTGCTTCAATGGCACTATCTTGCCCAATTATCCCTTCGCTTCCACTATGCTCTAATATTGTGGTAAAGGAAAAATCAGAAGGTTGATATGAAGTTTTAAGCTCTTGAAAGTTTAGCTCTTTTAATGTGTTCATATAATTCCCCCCTTAATACTACTATATTCTAGAAGGCCTTTATTATTTCTTGAAAAACGACATTTTTTTATATTTTTTTATAATTTTTTCAAGATAGCAAAAAACGACCGAAATATTTTCAGTCGTTTTTTTCTTATGTATTAGTTATTCCAATATGCTCTTGGTATAAATCCGATTAAAATAGGTGCTGCTGAACCATTTGGCAACATGTATTCAAATGTCCTTGTTTCACCTGCTTTAATAATTCCTAAAACTGCTGCTTTAGAAGTATCTGCAGTAAATGAGCCTGATTCTGGAATGTTATATACTTTAGAGGAATCGCCATCCCACTTGATAGCCCCTCTAAAATTAGTAGCTCTTGGATTTAAAATCACACCTGTATCTACTGTTGCCGTTACAGTCACACGGTATGTCACCCCAAAGTTTCCACGATTTTGAACAACGGCGCCTGTGATTGCATCATGTCCATTTACCCACTCTTCTGTTCCTGTACCAATAAGTAATTTCGTTGGTTCATTGCCATTTAAATTAAGCTTATATGTAATTTCCGTTGTATCAAATGTACCTCTTGGATGTACATCCTGTTGTAAAAGTTCCATACCTACCATATCATTAACAGTTACCCCATGTTTGACAACTGCTGATGTGAAAGTAACCTCACCTGTTGTTTCAATATCCATAAGTCCAGAAATACATTGTCCATATGTCCATTTACTTGCCTTTGAATCATAAATGAATTTACGTTCTCCTGGCTCTAATGTATAAACTTCTTTTTCACTTCCCACCAAGTAATCATATAACACCTTTTGACCTATACGTAATACATCTGTAGCCGGTCCTTTAACCGATTTATTAGTTACAATAACTTTTACTGGCTTAGTCGATGTATTTTCTGCTACAAGTACAAGGCGTCTATTATCTCCTGAGAAACCATTTGGATCATATCCATTTAAATGGTGTAATAAGATTCTACCCTTTCCATTAATCACATCACGATATAAAAGGCCATCTCTAGAAACTACCTCTGGTGAATCACTCATAATCATTGTTCCTGCTACACTGCCCCTTTGGCTAATAAAAGCATCTGCATAATCACGATAATTAATCTTTTCGAAGTTATCAATGACTTCTCCTATCGTTCCTTCTGTGAAACGGTACATAAGTTCACTTTTTAATACCTGACTCGTAATATGTACTGTTGTTTCAAACTTCTCACTACGATTGCCTGCCGCATCATCAATTTCTAGTGTTACAATGTAATCACCTTCTGTAAACATTGCTTTAGGCTTTCCTAAAATTGCTTTATTCACTGGATCTTCCGCATGACGATAAGTCCATTTTTCATTTACAATCTCTTCCCAGCTCTCATTATCATAAGAATAAGTTAATTTTATATTTTCCCCTTGTGCATAGCTTGTTTTAAGTGGTTCTAAAAAAGTAATAACTGGTGCCTTATTAGGCTCTATTGTAATTTCTCTTTCATACCACTCACTCCATAGGCCTCTTTTATCTTTTACCTGTAATGCTATCGTATAAATACCTACTTTAGGTGTCTTAAAAATATTTTTAATATCATGGGCTGTGGCATTCATATCACCCGATACCTTCCAATTATGTTCTACAATTTTATCACCCTCTGGGTCAGTGCTTTCTTCATAAATATTAACGACTTGACCTTCTGTATAGGTTGATTGACCAAAGTAAAAGTATGCGTTTGGCGGTGTATTGGGTCTATCATCTTTACCTGTTAGTGTAATTTGTTTTGTCTTACTATCATAAACCGTTTCAATACCAAAATTCTCACTTATAAAACGTACAGGCAACATTGTTGTCCCATTTTTCACAAAAGGTGCAGCTTCTAAAACCGTCGTTACACCATCAACTTTTGCCACATTACTTCCTATGGTTACAATAATTTCTTTACTACCCTTTGTAACTGTTACAGTTTGTGTTTCTTGATTCCAATCCACTTGTGCACCTACTATTTCATCTACTACAAATCGTAGTGGTAAAAATGTACGGTCATTTACTACGGTAGGTGGATTTAAAAGTTGTTCTTTGCTACCGTTTACAACAGCAACTTTCGAATTTAAGGTTAGCACTACTTGCGTTGTTGTCCCTGTTATCACGCTGCTCTCTGTACTAGTTATATTCTCTTCTTCTAAGATACTATCTAATGCTTCTTTTGTATCTTCTCTACCGCCTTCCACCGTTTCACTTGTAACTTCTTCACTCACTTCCACTGTTTCACTTATAACTTCTTCTTTACTTTCTTCTTGTTCAACTACTTGTTGGCCTTCTATCACCTGAAGATCTTCGGCAAACGTATAGGAACTACTAAAAGCAATTGTACTAAGTAGTAATATACTAGTTACTTTTCTTTTCATAGTTTACTCCTTTTTACTTAAAGCGCCTATTATTATACACACTTTTTACTTTTTTTAACTTTTTCAACCGAATTATTATAACATATTCAAGGTCTTAGACCTTTCTTATTCATATTCTGTTTTCAAATTGTAATCTTCCTGTAATAAACTTAAGGAGGTGCACTATAAATTCTAGAACTCATGCTCCAAAATTTATAGTGCACCTCCTTAAATCTTTTCATTATGAATTCTTACCTATTCTCCAGTGCCATAATAATAGCATCCTCTGTGGGCTTTTGGTAATAATTTTTTCGAACAGCTATTTTATGGAAGCCATTTTTCTCATAAAGCTTTTGTGCCACTTCATTGCTACTTCTTACTTCTAGCGTTAATCTTTCAAATTCTTCCGCTTTACTATAGTCCACTAAACTTTTTACAATAAGATGGCCATATCCCTTACCGCGATAATCACTATCTACAGCAATATTAGTAATCTCACCTTCTCCTAATATGCCCCATAAGCCACCGTAACCTATAATCTTTTCTTCACACTCTAAAACAATGTAATACGCAAGCTGGTTTTCTATTTCTTTCTTTAAAGAATCTAATGACCAAGGGATACTAAAACTGCGACATTCTAAATCATATACGCCTTCAATATCTTCCTGTGTCATTCTTCTAACAGTTACCATTACCTTGTTCCTTTGCTAGGCGCTCTTCACGTTCTCTTTCAGCTTGTGATTTACGAAGATAAATAGGTACAAATGTATCTGCATCGCAAGCTTCTCCTCTTTCATAAGCCTTGCATGCTGCTTCTGCTAAAGTGCCAGCACGTTGAAGATTTAAGAAACCTGGTGCAAATAACGCCTTTTCTCCTAACTTAGCTATAACTTTTTCACGATAAATCTCTACACCATCACCAAGGAATAGGATGTCTTCATTTCTATTTGCAAGCATTTCTAAGTGTTCATCCATGTCACATGCCAAATGGTCTGTTAAACGCATAAGTTCACTGCCTTCCCATTTGTAAACAGCTGTATACACTTGATTTCTACGTGCATCCATAATTGGACATATCGTTGCTGTAGTATGTGTCATATTATGTGCTAAAGCATCTAACGTCGGAATCCCTACAACAGGTATGTTTAAAGCTAATGCCAACGCCTTAGCCGTAGTTACACCAATACGAAGACCTGTAAATGATCCTGGCCCACTTGTTACAGCTATTGCATCTAATTTCTCTAAATCTATCCCTATTAAATCTCTCATATGCTCTAACATAGGCATAATTGTTTCAGAATGCGTTAACTTATGACAAATATAATATTCACCTGCTAACTTTCCATCTCTAATATATGCTACACTTCCAGCAATCCCAGAAGCATCAATTGCTAATATGTTCATTTTTCCACCTACTTTATAGTTATTTTACGATAGTCAAAACCTTTTTCTAAATCTTTCTCAATATAAATCCATTTAGCTTCTTCAGGAATAACATCTTCTACATTATTTGCCCACTCTATAAGACAAACACCTTGCCCATAGAAATAATCTTCATAACCAATCATCTCAAGTTCATCTGGATCTTCAATACGGTACATATCAAAATGATAAAGTGGTTTTTCACCTTCATATTCCTGTACAATTGTAAAAGTTGGACTTGTAATAGGCTCTGTAATGCCAAGACCTTCTGCAAATCCTTTAGAAAATACAGTTTTCCCTACACCTAAATCACCTATTAAACAATAAATATCCCCTTTTAAACTATTCTTTGCTATTTCATATCCGATCTCAAAGGTTTCCTTTTCATTAGTCGTTTCATAAACGGTCATTATTAATTATCCTCTCTCATACATCATTACTTTTTCATTCTAATACGCACTTTATAAAGTTGCAACTCTTTCCTTTTAAATATTGACAGCATTCTATAAATTATACACTGTCTGCTTTTAAAAAGAAAGACAAGGCCTACTACGAAGCTATCCCTCCTGCTCCGTAATATGCCTTGTCTTTAAATGCTTTAAAGTACTTAAGCTCTACTTATTCTTAAATGTTTAAGTGCTGGTTCTATTGCCTTTACAAAAATTGTACTTACAATTGAAACAAGCACACCTTTTATTAAGTTAAATGGCGCGATTACATATAGTAAAAATGTCCATTTGTCTACAATGTTTGGATTAATAGCTGCACCCATTCCTATACATGCTTCTTCACCATAAAGTGGCATTGTAATGAGGGCATTTGTGATCATCCCCGCACCCATCATAAGAATAACACTGATTACACTACCTATAATAATATTTTTGATACTAGCATTTTTTCTAGTCATAAATGCAATAGGAACAATATAAGCAATTCCTACGATTACATTGGCAATTTCACCTACACCACCAGTGCTTGAGTTAAATAATGCAAGTAGGTTCTTGATGATTACAACAATGACCCCTCCTAGTGGATGAATAACAAGTGTTGCAATAACCGCTGGCACATCACCAAAATCTATCTTTAAGAAGCTTGGAAAAATAGGCAATGGAATCTCAAAGGTTCTCATAAGTACAATTGCTAATGCACCTAAAATCCCGATTTTCACCATATTAGCTGTTGTAAGTAATTTTTTATCTTTCATAATCTGAATCCTCCCTTAAACTTATGATTTCCTAAACCATAATAAATAAAACAACTACTATCTTTTATTCAATCAAAAAAAGCAACCTATTCTTTCAACAGGTTGCTTGTAATGGTCTAAGTTTAAAAAGAAATGTATTTCTTGAAAAATACTTTCTCCGAATTCATCTTATACATTCTAGCTCTTCTACCATCCAGACTTTACTGTCGGTTTTGGAATTTCACCAAATCAGTGCATTACCTATGTAATGCAGTCGCGGACTATCACCGCCGGTCGGGAATTTCACCCTGCCCTGAAGAATTAAATTGCTTTATTTGATTTGCCTAGATTATACGCCAATCTCAATATTTTTTCAAGTACTTTAATCTATTTTTTATTATTAATTTTATTCTATACTTCTATTTAGCGTTTTTCATACTTAAAGATATTTTATTTTTCTCTACATCTACAGATAAAATACTAACATCCACAATATCGCCTACTTTAACCACTTCTAACGGATGCTTAATAAACTTATTACTCATTTGTGATAGGTGTACAAGTCCATCTTGATGTACACCAATATCTACAAAGGCACCAAAGTCCACAATATTTCTAACTGTACCCTTAAGCTTCATGCCTTCTTTTAAGTCTTTAATCTCTAACACTTCACTGTGTAAGATAGGTTGTGGCATATCTTCACGAGGGTCTCTACCTGGTTTCTCTAACTCTTTAATAATATCTTCTAGTGTTGCTACCCCTGTTTCTAACTTTTGAGCTAAAGCTTCAATATCTGTAATTTTACTGCATAAACCATGTAATTGCCCTTTTCCTAAATCAGCTTCACTAAGGCCTAACTCTTTAAGTAGCGCCTTAGCAATATGATAGGATTCTGGATGTATACCTGTGCTGTCTAAGAAATTATCCCCATCAAGAATTCGTAAGAACCCTGCACATTGCTCAAATACTTTTGGCCCTAATCCTTTCACCTTTTTAATCATTGTACGATTTTTAAAACTACCTACCTCTTCACGATAAGCAATAATATTTTGAGACACAGTCTTTTTAATTCCTGCTACATATTGTAGTAAGGAAGCTGAAGCTGTATTAATATCTACACCCACCTCATTTACTGCACCTTCTACAACACCGCTTAAAGACTCTTCCAAACGTTTTTGATTCATATCATGTTGATATTGTCCTACTCCAATTGCCTTAGGTTCAATTTTTACAAGTTCAGCAAGGGGATCTTGAAGGCGTCTTGCAATTGAAACTGCACTTCTTACCCCTACATCATCATTTGGAAACTCCTCTGTACCCAATTTAGAGGCTGAATAAACAGAAGCCCCTGCTTCATTGACAATAACATAATGCAGTTTCTTATCAATTTCTTTTAACATATCTGCTACGAATTTTTCCGTTTCACGAGAAGCTGTCCCATTTCCTATCGAAAGTAAATCTACATCATATTTTTCAATAAGTGCTTTAAGCACTTCTTTAGACTCTTCAATTTTATTTTGTGGTGGTGTTGGGAAAACTACCGTTTTATCAAGTTTCTTGCCCGTTTCATCTACAACTGCAATCTTACAGCCTGTACGATATGCTGGATCAATTCCCATGACAGTATGTCCTTTGATAGGTGCTTGCATTAAAAGCTGATAAAGATTTTTCTTAAAGACTTCAAGTGCACCCTCTTGTGCTTTTTCAGTGAGTTCATTACGAATATCACGTTCAACAGCTGGTGCAATAAGTCTCTTATAAGCATCTTGAAGCATTTCTTGTAATAAAACGCTTGTTGTACTTTCTTTTTGAATAACATTACGTTCTAAATAAGCAGCAATCTCTTCTATGGGTGCTTCAATTTTAACCCCTAAAGCCTTTTCATTTTCTCCACGATTAATGGCTAAAATACGATGGCCTGGTATAGAACTTACTTTTTCACTATAGTCATAGTACATTTCAAAAACTGTTTTTTCTTTTTCATCTTTAGCCTTTGTAACGATTAGTCCTTTATTAAAGGTCAGCTTTCTAATATAACCTCTATACTTCGCATCATCTGAAATCTCTTCTGCTAATATGTCTTTTGCCCCATCAATTGCTGCTTGAAGAGTAGCTACACCCTTTTCTTCATTTACAAACTGCATAGCGCGCTCTTCTATGTTATTTGCCCTTTGCTCCTTAATTATTGCTGCTAGTGGCTCTAATCCTCTTTCCTTGGCAATAGTCGCACGCGTACGTTTTTTAGGACGATAAGGCATATATAAATCTTCAACTTCTGTAGCTGTCGCTGCTGACCAAATAGCTGCTTTTAATTCTTCTGTAAGTTTACCCTGTTCTTCAATACTTTTGATAACTTGCTCCTTACGAGCCATTAAATTTTGCAGATAAGTATAACGTTCCCCAAATTGACGTAATACCTCATCATTTAAACCGCCTGTGAGTTCCTTTCTATATCTTGCAATAAAAGGAATAGTATTTCCTTCATCAATCAGCTTAATTGTATTTTCTACTTGTCCCTTTTTAATACCTAATTCCTGTTGTAAAATCTGTACAATATCCATGGTATTCTCCTTATCTACTTGATTTATAATTCCTTATTTTAGCATATTTAATACTTTTATTATAGATTTCACATTTATAAAATTTAGTTATTCACAGTTTTTAGTCATGTGAAATCATTGAGAGAAACCTATTTACCTACATGTATATTTCAAGGTTTTAGTTGGTTTCTCTATAGATTTCACATTTATAAATTTTAGTTATTCATGATTTTTAGTCATGTGAAATCATCGGAAGAAACCTATTTACCTACATGTATATTTCAAGGTTTTACTTGGTTTCTCTATCCCACTTCTACCTTTTTAAGTTATATGATAACAACTTCTAATCTGATCCTTTAAATACCCAATATTATCTTCTAAAAAAACGGGTTCTTCATCTGATTCTATCATGCCTATAAAATTAATGCGGAGGCATCCACTTGCTTCATGTATAACTTCTGCCTCATGTAATGCTAAAATACGTCTTATAAATTCTAACGCCAGTATATCGCCCACTTGCTCCGTCTTACATTTTGCCACATCATTATTATGTTCTGAAATAAACTGACATATATCTGTTGCATAAATTCTTATACTAAGTTGCCTATTAATGGTACTATAGTACATATCTATATAAATATCTTTTCGCCCGTGATTAAGCATCATTCCTATAATATACATACCTGCTTTTTGTAGCAAGTCAATATCCATCTTTAAATTAACCTCTTCTTCATTTGTATTGAAGATAAGGTTTGCATCCTCATACTCTGTCGCAAAAGCATCTATTATATTTTCCATGCCTTCAACAGCATTATATACCTCAAATTTCGGTTTCAAATAGCCTCCCCTAAGCTTATTTATATCAATCATACTTGTAATAAGCTTCATCGCTTCATTACATTGATAACGAATATTTTGAAGTTCCTTCACGGCACTCTTATCTAATTTATCATCTAATCTTAGTATTTGTGTTGCACTTTGAATCACATTAATTGGTGTTTTTAGTTCATGAGATAAGTTGACAATTGTATCCCTGTCTTGATTATTACTATAAAGTTTTTCCTTTGTACTTCTAACGTTTTCTACTAACTGATTCCATGTCAGTTCTAAGCAATTATAATATATACTTATCCCCAAAAAGTACATTGTTATAACGCGAATATCCATAAGAATCCAACGCATATATATGGCGCCTGGCGCTTCTCTATGTAAAGATTGATAAATACCCAAAGCATAATATATACACCTTGCTATAAAATAAGCATTTAAATATATGTACCCCTTTTTAGATAACTTCCAACTATAATCTCTCGTCAGCTTCATTCCAATAAAATTAGAGAAGAATAATAAGCCTGCGATTATAATCATGAGTATTTCATATACACCTATGCCACAGTAATGATACACCTTCTTACTAATTAAAGTAGAAACAAAAAAACTCACTGCAACAAATACTACTATTCTTTCCTTTTCTACTTGCTTTCCAACATACTTAATAATAAACGGTATGCAGAAGAGTTCTAATAAATTGCATTCAAATAGTACCATAATATAAGTAATAGGTGCTATATGATTCGTCATATTCATTAATAACCCTAATAACATATTAATACTCTGAAAGTTAAGCATTGTAGCTATCATGCGATATGCTGTATACTCTGCTACATTAACCCCCTTATACAATACTACATGCATACAAGACATCATAATACTTGCAATAATCATAAGCATGATATATAAAAACTGATGAATTTCATTAATCTCCAAAATTTTAGCAATAGCATAAAGTGTGCCTATTACCCCTACTAGAACTATTATATCTCTCTTTATGTTATTAACCACGTTTTTCTCCCCTTTATCTCTTTAGGTCTGCAAACTCCACTTCAATTTTGCGCTTAAGTGTCGCCTTAGATCTTATATCCAACTGTCTATTTTTCTGCCCCTGATAAATAGGTAAATTTAAGCTCACCAATGTTCCTTGATTTTCTTTACTACAAATATTAATTTTCCCTTGATGTGCCTCTATAATATTTTTGACTATAGCAAGTCCTAACCCACTACCTTCTTGCGTCCTTGCAAAGCCAGTTTCAACACGCTCAAAGCGTTCAAATATATTTTTTAATTTTTCTTCTGGGATTCCTATACCCGTATCCTCTACACATATATAGGCACGTTCTTGTTTTTCATTAATGTAAATGCTAATTTTTCCATTAGGTTTACTATACTTAATAGCATTGGAAATAAGATTTAAAAGCACCCTCTCTATATCATCAGCATCTACATAACAATAAATAGGCTTACTGGTCTGCTTAATTTCAATCTGTAACCCCCTGCTTTCAACATAAGGTAAAATAGACTCTACAAGTACTTCTATGAGCTGATTCATATTTGTCGACTTATAGTGATGTGCCACATTTCCAATATCCATTCGGCCCAAATCTAATATATTATTGCTAAGTTTCATCAGCCTCATACAATTTTTCTTTATTTTCTCTAAATGTGCTAAACTTCTCGTGCCACAATTTCGTTCCATTTTCTTTTTTAACAGTGTGGCTTCATGATTAATTGTATTTACATACTGTTTCAAAGCATAAGAAGCAAATACTAAATTATGCTTTTCCAGCTCTTCTTTTTCTAATTCACTTTGTGTATTATTGAGGCAATTTCCTGCCGGCCCCCAAAACTGCTTTTTTATTGTCGCATAAATAAATTCATAAATATAAATATAATGTATCGTATCAATAATATGTAGCACTAACATCCATGTACTATTAAATTCCATTTTTGCACTAATTGCCCCCAGTAAGTACATCCCCTTAAAGACCATTGCTACTTCTATCTTCTCAAAATCCACCTCATAAACCTGGTGCTTATAGCACCTATACCTTGCTAAAACGATAAGTGCAATTACCATAAGATATATTATTTTATATGAACTCTCTATTTTAAAATAAAATAGAGAATCTCCCTTTATGACAAATCCAAACCCAATCAATGATATGGCCCCTAATATGCCCATCCATACTTTTATCCGCTGCTTCTGATTCACCATATTTAATACAATACATATATATATACCTTCTAATACCTGCATTAATAAACGATTCTTATAATAATTAATTGAAATCGGTTCCCCTCGATTAGCCCCTATATATACGTATATATTTAATACTGCTAAAAAGCCCATTAAAAAATACCCATATGCGAGCAAAATTACAGGATTATCTTCTTCATAATTAATATTAATCATCGTCATCATAAATCCTGCAACGCCTAAAATCACATTTATAAATTGACATATTAATATACTTATAGATTTTATATTATGCTCTATTAATGACGGGTTATTTAAAATAATACATCCCAACAAAGCACTTATTACTACCCCATGTCTAAAAACCTGTCTATTCAATTTTATTACCCCATTCTAATTTTATATGCGTCTTTATATTATCATATATTTTATTTTTTTTCAAATATTAACTATAATTCAACAAAAAAGCAACCTATAAGTTTTGTCACCTTTAGGTTGCTTCTTATTGCTAATTAATAACGTAATTCTTCATTAATCCAAACTCTTGCCCCTTCATTGTCAGCTTGAATCATTTGGACTTGCCATTTATTCTCTAGACCTTCTAGAAAACTTACCATTTCTTTTCTAAAAGCAACTACATTTTTTACAACAGCCATAAGTGTTGGTCCTGCCCCACTTAAAAATGTCCCCTTTGCACCATACTCACGTGCCTGTTCTAAAATTTCATTCATATGTGGAATAAGTTTTGCACGATATGGTTCATGCAATCGATCTTGCATAGCAAGCTCTAGATTATCCATATCACCTGTCAACATAGAAGCTGTTAAAAGTGCTGCTCTAGATGCATTAAATACCGCATCTTTTAATGGTACAGTTTGAGGCAATACCCCACGCGCAAGTTCTGTAGATAATGTAAAATCTGGAATCATCACTGCAAAGTGTAAATTTTCTGCCACATGTACCTTTACATATTTCATATCATCTGAGTTCATTGCCCCTATTGTCATTCCACCAAGTAAAGCTGGTGTCGTATTATCCGGATGTCCTTCTAACTGCGCTGCCATCTGTACAAGTTCTTCTTTAGAAAAGAAGCTTTGACTCATAGCATTGGCAATATGTAATCCTGCAACAATACATGCCGCACTGCTCCCAAGACCTCTTGTATGTGGAATGCTATCTTGTTGAATAATTCTAAGACCTGGTACTGGCTGATTGATATTTTTATAAAAAGCACAGATTGTTTTATAAATAAGATTTGTCTCATCCGTTGGAATATCTGGATTACCATCTTGAATAATAATCTCTAATCCTTCTTTGATTTCTTCTGCATAAACAATATTGTATATGCCAAGTGCCATCCCAATACTATCAAACCCCGGTCCCATATTAGCTGTCGTTGCCGGTACTTTTACTTTAATCATTTGTTTCACTCCTGTCTTCTGCAATGAGTTGTCATTATTGACTTCTCCTATTAACGTCAAATTTAAGTTGCATTTTCCTAATCAGCAAAAGGAGGTGAGGAACCTTGTCCTTCACCTCCGACTCGCCTCAAACTATTAAAATGAATCTTCTAATAAAATTAGTCTTCTAATTTGAAAATATCATGAATAGCATTCATCGCTTTATTCATATCTTTTTTATCAATTAAAATTGAAATTTTGATTTCTGAAGTTGAAATCATATGTATATTGATATTTGAGTCATACATTGCTTCAAACATCTTAGAAGCAACACCTGTATTGGATACCATCCCAGCACCTACAACAGAAACTTTTGCTAAGTTTTCATTGTAATCTACTTCTGCTACCCCCCAACGCTCTTTGTTATCTTCAATAACATGTTTTGCATCTTCTAAACTTGTTTCTGGCACTGTGAACGAAATATCTTTTGTTTTGTCACGACCAATTGATTGTAAAATAATATCTACATTAATTCCTTTTTTTGCAAGTGTTGCAAATATATCAAACGCCTTTCCTGGTGTGTCTTTAAGACCAATTAATGAGATACGTGCAATTTCGTCATCTCCAGCTACACCACTTACTAACATTCTTTCCATCTTACAAGCCTCCTTAACGACTGTTCCTTCTGCTTTTGTTAAACTTGAACGAACAACTAATTCTACATTATATTTTTTTGCCATTTCCACTGAACGATTGTGTAATACTTTTGCACCTAATGAAGCAAGCTCCAACATTTCATCATAAGAAATTTCATTAAGCTTTCTTGCATTTTTTACAACCCTTGGGTCTGCTGTATAAACACCATCTACATCAGTATAAATTTCACATTTATCTGCATGAAGTGCTGCTGCAATCGCTACAGCCGTTGTATCAGAACCGCCTCTACCGAGGGTAGTTACATCATCAAAACGATTGATTCCTTGGAATCCTGTTACAATAACAATGTTTCTACGGTCTAATTCTCTTCTTAAACGTTCAGGTTTTACACGTTTAAATCTTGCATTCCCATAAGCAGATGTGGTTGACATGCCTACTTGATGTGCATTTAAAGAAATACATGGATAGCCTAGTTCTTTAAGTGCCATCGCCATAAGCGCAACAGATTGTTGTTCTCCTGTTGATAGAAGCATATCAAGTTCTCTTTTTTCAGGGTTTTTACTAATTTCTTTAGCTTTTGCAATGAGATCATCAGTTGTATCCCCTTGTGCAGAAAGAACAACTACAACGTCATTCCCTGCTTTGTAAGTCTCTCCAATTCTGTTTGCTACATTAAAAACTCTTTCCACATTAGCCACAGAACTACCGCCAAATTTTTGTACGATTAACACGTTAGCTTCCTCCTTAATTGATGAACCAAGTGGTTTATCTTTAATATCTATTTTCCCAACCTATCCATTTATAAACTTATAGCAAATATAAGTTTATAAATGGATAGGTTAAATAAAAATGTACATAAACAAAGTTATTTCTTCTTTAGTGCGTCATTAAATTATTGCATGAGCTTAGTATGTACATTATTAGTTACACTTTCTACCTCAGTAGATGCCAGCCCTTATTTTTCTATGCGAATCTTACTTAATACATTTGTATCTTGAAGGATTTCCATCTTTTCTGCAAAGATTCCTTCTGTATAATATCCTGTAATAAAGGCATACTCACCTGGCATTGCTTCAATCACTTCAGCATCTTTAAAGTTTTCTTTTACCTTATTTATAACTTCTTCATTATCTTTAACTCTTACAAAATATCTAACTCTTACATCACTTTGATCTTTGAGTTCAATTTTCTTACGGCTCCAGAATGAAATAATGTTAGTTCCCTTATGTTTAGCCGCATCTACAATATCTGCAACAACAGCACTAGCTGTAGGCAACTTACCTGCACCTCGGCCATAGAACATCACATCGCCAATCACATTACCATTTACGAAAATTGCATTAAATACATCATTTACCATTGCAAGTGGGTGATTTTTTGAGATAAGCATTGGAGAAACACGTGCAAAGACTGCATCATCTTGTTTTTTACAAGTTGCAAGTAATTTAATGACATAACCCATTTTTTCTGCATAAGCCATATCTTCTGCTGTGATTTTTGTAATGCCTTCTGTAGGAATTTCTTCGAAACTGACATGCTCTCCTAAAGCAAGTGATGCTAAAATTGCTATTTTGCGACATGCATCATAACCTTCTACATCAGCTGCAGGATTTTTTTCTGCATAACCTAATGCTTGTGCTTCTTTTAAAACATCTTCAAAGCTACGTCCTTCATTTTTCATCTTTGTTAAAATGAAATTTGTTGTCCCATTTAAAATACCTGTGATTTCACAAATCTCATCAGCAGTTAAACATTGATTAAGTGGTCTAATAATAGGAATGCCACCACCTACGCTTGCTTCAAATAAGAAGTTTACATTGTTTTTTCTTGCGAGTTCTAAAAGTTCTGCACCATGAAGTGCTACTAACTCCTTATTAGAAGTTACATAACTTTTACCACTTGTAAGACATGTTTTTGCAAATGTATAAGCAGGTTCTACACCGCCCATAGCTTCTGCCACAATCTCAACTTCATCATCTTCTGCAATTTGCTTAAAATCATGAACGATAAGATCATTTACTGGATCTCCGGGAAATTCTCTTAGGTCAAGAACATATTTAATCTCAATAGGTACTCCTGCCTTCTTATCAATACTTTCTTTATTGGCACCTATAACTTCTACAACCCCACTACCAACTGTGCCATAACCCAATAATGCAACTTTCATTTTACACCCTCCATTTTCCTATTTTTACCTCGTACTAGCTACTCCCTAGCTAAAATCTTAATCTCCTGTACGCCACTTAAAGCCCCAAGTCTTGTAATAAGGTCTTCAATTGGCATAACCATATGAGATGTCTCCATACAAAGGTTAATAATTGCAATGCCGTTAATCGGCATCATTTGATTGATGGTGAGGACATTGCCTCCTGCCTGAGCAATTCCATTAAGCACATCTGATAATCTTCCTGTCTCATCTTGTAAGCTAATGAGCATAGTAATTGCTTTTCCTTTTTCCTTGTCATAGAAAGGAAAAATGGCATCTCTATACTTATAAAAAGAGCTGCGGCTAATTCCAATCTGTTCCGTAGCTTCTTGTACAGTAAGCATTTTATTTTTTTCAAGTATTTCTTTAACCGCCACTACCTTTAAAAATACATCAGGTAGGACATGTTGACTTATTACATAGTAAGGATACTTTTGTTCCATTATATTCTCCTTGTTCGTTTCTGGTGAACATTTGTTTATTTGTTACATACTATATCATAGTCATTTTGGATTTTCAAGTCAACTTTTTATTATTTCATTGTTTTGTATAATTTTTTATAAATTTTAAACTTTTATTAACTATTTTTTATTATATTTTCATACACTATTTATTGTACTTTTTGGTAGTCACAGTAGTTTTGCGTCTCATACTGCAGCAAAAAAATAGGACAATTTGGCTTTTATAAAGCTAAACTGTCCTATTTTTCATTAATTAAGACCTTGCATATAGTAACTTAAAATGCAGTCATAAACTACTTGTGCAAAACGATTTGGGTAATCAGCAGCAGTTAAAATTTCATAATCTGTAGGATTGCTGATAAATCCTGCTTCGATTAAAACGGCAGGGTCATTTGTTTCTCTAATCACCTTTAAATCCCCATGTTTCGCCTTACGATTCGTCATATTAAATTCATTAACCAATGCCTCTTGTACCATATTAGCAAAAATTTGACCTCTGCTATCTGAAGATGCATAGTAATATGTTTCAATACCATTTGGCGAGATGTTAGAATATGAATTAATATGTATACTAATATATAAATCAGGTACGATTTCATTGGCTAAATTAACACGCATATCTAATGTAGGATATTGTTTGCCGACTATTCCATCCCCTTCTGTAGCATATAAGTCTACCGCTCTTGTAGCATATACTTTTATATTATCATTTCCCTCTAATAAGGTGCATAAGGCATTCCCGTAAGCTAGCGTTAAGTCTTTTTCATTTACCCCATTTGCGCTTGTCCCATTATCACTGCCACCATGTCCTGCATCAATTACAACAATCTTATCATACTTTTCTCTTGGTTTCATAAATTGAATCATCAATTGACCATTTTGCTGACTTAGTGTTGTAGCGCACACTGTATTGGTCTCAATAGCTATTTGTATGCCAGTGCCTGTCTTTGTAACAGTCACCCCCTTTAAATAACCTAAATGACCTTGCCAACTACTTTCTGTAATATCTAATGGTTTATTGATATGCAATACTATTTTACGCTTTGTGTAAATATCTTCAACTTCTACATCACTTACAGCGATATCTTCTGCTATAGCCATAGTCTGTGTCACATTATCATATGTAAGTATCGGAAATACCTTGCTTAAACTATCCCATTGTGTGTCTATAACTTCCTCACTTATGTTATCCTCTGGCAATTCTTCTATGCCAATGTCTTGCCCACCTTCAGGTGTATTATCATTCGTTCCTCCCTGATTGATTACACTATTTTTTTCTGTAATATAAACAGCTCTTTCAACACCTAGCCAGTCCACATGAAATCCTAATGTTTCACTAATAAAGCGAATGGGCACCATTACTTTATCATTGATTACTTTTGGGGCCATATCCATCACTTTTATCTCACCATTTACCCAAGCTTCATGACTATCTAGCTCTAAGACAATTAATGAATTCTGGTCTTCTATATATACCTTTCGTTCTTCACTTCGCCACTGTACTGTAGCACCCATAGCATTAAAAACTTCCCGTGTAGGCACCAATACATAGCCATCTATTTGTACTGGTGGCATAATAGATGATTCCACCACTTCATTATTTACATATAATGCTATAGGTTCCTTATCATAAATATGGGCTGTTCCATCATATTTTAATGTCATCGCTGCACCATAAGTCGTCATACGGGACGTACATATTAAACCTATGAGTACAGTTAAATTTTTTAGCTTTAATCTCATTTTTGCTCTCCTTCTTATTCGCCTATTCATTATAGACTTCACCACTATAAACTTTAGCTAATTATTATATTCTGATGGTATAAATCTATAGAGAAATCAACTATACAGTTAAAATATACATATTACAAATTGCTTCCTCTTAATGATTTCACATTATTGGCACATCATTAATAGCCAAATCTTATAAATATGAAATCTATATTATCAGTATAACAAATAATATTTAAAATAATATATTCTTACGATTTTTGTCATATTAATGTAAACAAAACTTAATTATATCTATTTTGTCAATTTTAAAGTGTAAATCTCTGCTTTTTTAATGCAAATTTAATCATTATTTATACCCGTATACTGCTTTTTCGTAACTTTTCACCATTTTTCTAAATAGTTTTAATAAAAGAATTTATACAGTTTGCATTGAAATAACTGCCAAAATTTAATATCATATATAAGATGTATCAAGGAATTCTCTACTTAGGAAATTTCGTACATATAAAAACTTAACGGTGGTGGAATATTATGAAAAAGAAGTTTTTAGCAGTAGCACTTTGTAGTGCTTTATCTATGGGAGCGTTAGTTGGTTGTGGTAACGCTGGTAGTGGTGCAGGAAATGCAGAAGCTACAAATTCAAAATTTACACAAATTGATACAGACTTTAAAGTTGGTATGGTAACAGATGCTGGTACTATTGATGACCGTTCTTTCAACCAAGGTTCTTGGGAAGGGATTACAGGTACAGTAGCTAAAGATAACTGTAAATACCTTAAACCAGCTGGAACAACAGAAGGTGATTACTTAAAAGAAATCGCTAATCTCTATGATGGTGGTTACAAATTTATCGTGACACCAGGTTTCAAATTCGAAACAGCTATCTTCAAAGCACAAGATACTTATGCTGATGCTAAGTTTGTTCTTTTAGATGGTGCACCAAATGATGGCCAAGGTAACTATAAAGTTGGTGAAAATTCTGTAGCTATTTCTTTTGCTGAGCATGAATCAGGTTTCTTAGCAGGTATTGCTGCTGCTGTAGAAATGAAAGAATCTAACTTCGGTTTCATCGGTGGTATGGAAATTCCTGCAGTTCAAAGATTTAACTGGGGATTCCAACAAGGTGTTAACTATGCAAACGAAAACTTAGGTACAAACATTACACTAGATGAGGCAAACATTGTATACCAAGGCTCATTCGATGACAAAGCTGCTGGTCAACAAATTGCAGCTCAAATGTATGATAAAGGTGTAAATGTAATCTTCACAGCTGCTGGTGGTACTGGTTTCGGTGCAATCACAGAAGCTAAACAACGCGCAACAAATGGCGACACAAACGCTTGGGTTATTGGTGTAGACGTTGACCAATATAATGATGGTCTTTATGACGAAGCAAATAATAAATCTGTTATTCTTACGTCTGCTATGAAGTACATTGATCAAGCAACTCATGATATGATTGCTGCTGAAGCAAATGGTACTTTCCCAGGTGGCGAATCTTTAGTATTTGATGTTGCTAATGACGGTGTAGGTATTCCAGCTGAAAATCCTAACTTAAGTGAAGAAACTATCAACACTGTAAATGATGTATATAGCAAAATTAAATCTGGTGAAGTTACTGTTGCTGACAATAATGACAACGGTGCATTCATTAAATAATTAGTGCGTTATTTTATTAAACTTGTTTGTATTTTGAAATTTTTATAACGCATTTTAAAGAGATTCTTTAAAGTGCAACTTGTTTGAATAAAAAAAGGCGGATTATCCGTCTTTTTTTAATATATACCTTATAAATAACTTATAATGTTATATAATATAGTAAAGGAGGCGAAAATATGGATTATGTAGTAGAGATGTTAAATATTAGAAAAGAATTCCCTGGAATCGTGGCGAATGACAATATCACACTTCAGCTTAAACGCGGTGAAGTACATGCCCTCCTTGGAGAAAATGGTGCTGGTAAATCAACTCTTATGGGAATGCTTTTTGGTATGTATCAACCAACTAGTGGTATAATCAAAGTAAATGGCTCAGAGGTGAAAATTACAAATCCTAATGTAGCAAATGATTTAGGAATTGGGATGGTACATCAACACTTTAAGCTTGTACACAATTTTACAACTACAGAAAATATTATTTTAGGGATTGAACCTAAAAAAGGCTTAACTGTAGATATAAAATCCGCAGCCAAACGTGTAGAGGAGCTTTCTAAACGTTATGGTTTAAATATTGATCCATATGCAAAAATTGAAGATATTTCTGTAGGTATGCAACAACGTGTAGAAATTTTAAAAATGCTCTATCGTAATGCAGATATTCTTATTTTTGATGAACCTACAGCCGTACTTACCCCTCAAGAAATCTCAGATTTACTTGAGATTATGAGAAACCTTATTAAACAAGGTAAATCTATTATCTTAATCACGCATAAACTTAAAGAGATTAAGGCTATTGCAAACCGCTGTAGTGTTATCCGCCGTGGTAAATACATCGGTACAGTAGATGTAGCTGATACATCTGAAGCAGACATGGCGCAAATGATGGTTGGTCGCCCTGTTACTTTCAAAGTCCCTAAAAAACCAAGTAATCCTAAAGATGCTATTTTAAAAGTAGATCACTTATCTGCTTTAAATAATAAGAAGACACTTGGACTTAAAGACTTCTCCCTTGAAGTTAGAGCTGGTGAAATCGTTGGGATTGCTGGTGTAGAAGGTAATGGCCAAACAGAACTTGTAGAAGCTATTACAGGTCTTCGTAAAATTGAATCTGGTACTGTAAAAATTGGTGATACTGATATTACAAACTACTCAATTCGCAAGCGTACTTTAACTGGTATCGGACACATTCCTGAAGACCGCCATAAACACGGTCTTGTTCTTGACTATACAGTTGAAGATAATATGATTTTACAAGTTTATAATAAAGAGCCTTTTTCTAAAGGTGGTTTCCTCAATCGTAGAGCAATTCATGAATATGCTGAAAAAATCATCAAAGCTTTTGATGTACGTTCTGGTGAAGGTGGTGCTTCTATGGCCCGCTCTCTTTCAGGTGGTAACCAACAAAAAGCTGTTATCGGTCGTGAAATGGAACGTGAACCTCAATTACTTATTGCAGTTCAACCAACACGTGGTCTTGACGTAGGATCTATTGAATACATTCATAGAAGACTTATTGAACACCGTGATGCAGGACATGCTGTACTTCTTGTTTCTCTTGAACTTGATGAAGTAATGAATGTATCTGACCGTATTGCTGTTGTAAACAATGGTGAACTTATTGGCATTGTAAATGCTAGTGAAACGAATGAAAATGAAATTGGCCTTATGATGGCAGGTGTGAAAGGAGATTCTAACCATGAATAAAAAAGGGCTCATATCTATTATTGCTGTCTTTTTAGGCCTTATTGCCGGTGCTCTTTTAATGCTTGTAACAGGCCATAATCCAATTGAAGGATTTATCTACCTCGTACAAGGTGGTACACTTTCCCTAGAACGTATTGGGAATACAATTGCAACAGCCACACCTCTTATTTTAACTGGTCTTTCTGTTGCCTTTGCTTTTAGAACTGGTCTCTTCAACATTGGGACCCCTGGACAAATGTTATTTGGTGGTCTTTGTGCCACTGTTTTTGGTCTTACAGTAAACCTTCCTCGTCCAGCTATGCTTGTTCTTATGATTTTAATTGCTTTCATAGGTGGTGCACTTTGGGCATTCATTCCAGGTCTTTTAAAAGCAATCTTTAATGTACATGAAGTAGTTTCTTGTATTATGATGAACTGGATTGCTTACTGGATTGTTTACTATGTTATAAAAGATTATTTCCCTAATGGTACAGTTGCTACTGAATCACGTGCGATTTTAGATACTAATACACTTCGTGCACCTTGGATTTCAGGACTCTTTGGAAATTCTTATATTAACTTAGGTATTTTCGTAGCCATCATTGCTGTTATCGTTATTGCAATTATCTTAAATAAAACAAGCTTCGGTTACGAACTTAAAGCAGTAGGTTTCAACAAACATGCTGCACAATATGCTGGTATTTCAGTTAATAAAAGCATCATCATCTCTCTTATGATTGCTGGTGGTCTTGCTGGCCTTGCTGGTCTTACACAATATGCTGGTAATGCAACAAACATGCAAATCGGTGTTATGCCATCTCAAGGCTTCGATGGTATCGCAGTTTCATTATTAGGTAATAATACACCTATTGGGGCCCTTCTTTCAGCTTTATTCTTCGGTTTACTTTATGCAGGCCGTGGATTCATGAGCGTTATGACAGATGTCCCACCTGAAATTGCAGATACAATCATTGCAACAATTATTTATTTTGCAGCTACAAGTATCCTTGTAGAACGTTTCTTAAATAAAATTGCAGCTAAAAAGAAAGCTAAACAAGCTGCTAACGGTGAAAAAGTAGATCCTATTACACCAGTAGCACCAATTATTGATACAAATGTAAAAAATACAGAAGCACAAAATCAAGATAGTGTGGGACTTTTACCACCTCAAGATGCTTCAGATGATACGAAAGGAGATGAATAATCATGTGGGATATTATCCAGCAAATCTTCCCTTATGCGATTGCCTATACAATTCCACTTTTAATCGTTGCGCTTGGTGGCCTTTACTGTGAACGTAGTGGTATTGTTAATATCGGGCTTGAAGGTCTTATGATTATGGGTTCTTTTGCAAGTGGTATTACTATTTACTTCTTACAATTAAGCTTCCCTGGTCAAACATGGACAATCTTCGTTGGTTTACTTGTAGCCCTTATTGTGGGTGCATTATTCTCACTCCTTCATGCTTTTGCAAGTATTAACTTACAAGCAGATCAAACAATCAGTGGTACTGCTATCAATCTTATTGCTGTAGCACTTACAGTTTTCTTAGCAAGAAATATCACAGGTAGCGGTAATATCGTTCTTAGAACAACTCTTGCTAAAAAGAATATTGCTGTCCTTAAAGATATTCCAGTAATTGGACCATTATTCTTTACGAATACTTATTCAACAACTTGGATTGTACTTGCAATTCTCATTGTATTTACATTCCTTCTTTATAAAACTGCTTTTGGCCTACGTCTTCGTGCTTGTGGTGAACATCCTCATGCAGCTGATGCCGCTGGTATCAATGTAGGTCGTATGCGTTATATCGGTGTTCTTTTATCAGGAGCATTTGCAGGTCTTGGTGGCGGTATCTTCCTTGTTACTTTCTCTGGTGAATTTAACGGAAGTGTATCTGGTTTCGGATTCTTAGCCTTAGCTGCACTTATCTTTGGACAATGGAAACCACTTGGTATCCTTGGTTCAACATTATTCTTCGGATTTGCAAGTACAATTTCAAACGTTTCACAAGTTATTCCAGAGCTTGCAAAAATTCCACCTGTATACTTAAAAGTATTCCCTTATGTTGTAACACTTTTAGCGCTTGTTATTTTCTCTAAATCATCACAAGCACCAAAAGCTTCTGGGGAACCATTTGATCCAGGTAAAAGATAAAAAAATAGAGCTTACATATGTAAGCTCTATTTTTTTATCTTTGTTAAAATGGTAATTCATAAATACGTCTTTGAACATGAATATCTTCTTCTTGTAGATTGATTTTATATTTTACAGCTTGTTTAACTTTTTCATCATAAATAACCTTTATAAGTGGTTTACTCACATCTTCTATAAAGTTTCTTTCTACAATGCCTATTAATCCATTACTTAATAAGACTGTACTACCTACTGGATAAAATGCTAAAGTATCTTCTATTGCTCGCCTTACTTCTTTATTAATCTTCTCTCTACCAGCAATCATAAGCGCTTCATTTAAAGGCATTCCTTTACGATATGTACGATCTGAGATTAGTGCATGATACAAATCACATGCTGCTACTATTTTAGGTCCTATATGTAATTCTTCACCCTTTCCTAAAGGATATCCTGAACCATCTTCTCGTTCATGGTGACACAACACTGTAAGTTTTGTAACACTGCTTACAGATGTCATATCCTTTAACATTTCATATCCTAGTCTTGAATGTTCCTTAATAATTTCATATTCTTCTTGTGTTAAACGCCCTTCTTTATTAAGTACATCTTTAGGTATACTCATCTTTCCTAAATCATGCATAAGTCCACCCATAATAATTTGCTTACTTAATTCTTGCTCTAAGCCTAATTTTCTACATACAATTCCAGCTAAAATAGCTACAGCTACACAATGTTGATATGTATAATCATCATTTTTTTGTAAATCTTGAATCTCCCATATCAACGCCTTATCTTCCAATTCACTATATATCATATCACTAATATCTGAAATATTATCTACATTTATTTTAAACTTATCTCTTAGATTTTCAAATTCTACTGCTAAATCATGTTCAATCTTACGTCTGTTTTCTTCACTAATTAAAACAGTAGGTTCTATCCCTTCTGACCATTCATCCCTTATATAGATTTCATAAATATGACGCTCTAGGAGTTGTTTACGAAATACCTCACGAAATCGTGTATCTTTTCTTAATAATAAGCCACCTCCGTATCCTATCACGTCTTTTCCTATAATATCGCCAACTTGTAATTGGACTGTACGTACAAGGCGCATTTTTTCTTCCTCCTTTAAGCTTAACACTTAAGAGTATATCATAATATACAAATTCCTGTTGTCATTTCATTATAATAATCTACAATTTTTTTAGATTGCATAATTAAAGGGGATTTCAACAAACTAAGTAAGTAGTTTATGAAATCCCCTTGCTAAATATTAATGGTTAGTCTTACCCATTTTTTCTTTTACTTGTTTTGTGCACTTGCACTTGATTGCGGCCACCAAATTGTTTTCCTTGAGACTTTCCAGACTTACTTGATGGACCTTTCTTAAATTGAGCATTATGACCTGAGTCTTTTTGTTTTTTTACTTTACTCTCTTTAAATTTATGATTCTTCTTAAAGCCATCTTTTTGACCTTGCATACTACGTTTATAACGGTCTTCTTTTGGGCGAATTAAACATTTAGGGCCATAACCAATAAGGTCTTCACGGCCAGCTTGTACTAATGCATCATATACAATCTCATATTTCTTAGGATTACGATATTGTAGAAGGGCACGTTGCATTGCTTTTTCTTGCTTTGTCTTTGGTACATACACTGGTTCCATTGTTCTAGGATCTAACCCTGTATAGAACATAGCCGTTGATAATGTCCCTGGTGTAGGATAAAAATCTTGCACCTGTTCTGGTTGATAATGAATATCTCTTAAATATTCAGCAAGCATAATCGCATCCTTTAATGTACTTCCTGGATGGCTTGACATTAAGTATGGAATGATATACTGCTTTTTACCAAGCTGTTCATTGATTTTATAGAACTTATCACAGAATTCATCAAATGTCTTCCCTGATGGTTTTCCCATATATTTTAAAACATTAGGTGAAATGTGTTCTGGTGCAATTTTAAGCTGACCACTTACGTGATGTTCGATAAGCTCTTTAAAGAAGTCATCTTTATTCTTATCTGCCATTACATAATCATAACGAATCCCTGAACGAATAAAGGCTTTTTTTACACCAGGAATATTTCTAACTTTACGTAAAAGCTGTAAATATTCACTGTGATCCACATGCATTGCTTTACATGGACTTGGTGTTAAACATTCTTTATGCTTACATGCACCATGTTCAAATTGTTTCTTACATGCAGGACCTCTAAAGTTAGCGGTCGGCCCGCCTACGTCATGAATGTACCCTTTGAAGTCTGGCATATGTGTGATTTCTTCTGCTTCTTCTACAATAGATTCCTGACTTCTACTTGTTACAACTCTTCCTTGGTGCATTGTAATTGCACAGAAATTACAGTGTCCAAAGCATCCTCTTGAGCTTACTAAGCTAAATTTAACTTCTTCAATAGCTGGAATGCCACCTGCTTTTTCATAAATCGGATGGTAGTTTTTCATATATG
Source organism: Cellulosilyticum sp. (assembly GCF_982396655.1). Taxonomy (NCBI): domain Bacteria; kingdom Bacillati; phylum Bacillota; class Clostridia; order Lachnospirales; family Cellulosilyticaceae; genus Cellulosilyticum; species Cellulosilyticum sp. Next base: position 163,249 of record NZ_CEVXFV010000001.1, read on the forward strand.
GAAGCCCATATACCTCATCTAATTCTTCACGATTTAATGGCACCTCTGGTTTATTTTGAACCACATATTTACCATTATGTTCTTGAACAAGTGTCTCTCCTCTTGCATGATCCTGTTCATTTTCTTGAATCGCATAAGCTTGCGCATATTTTACTTTATCTTCACATACTTCTTTATAAGAAGGAAGGAGTCTATAATCATATACTTCTTCCAAGCTATCTGCCACATAACATGTTCCATCTAAATAACGAATGTATTTTGCATTTAAACCATCATTTAGGGCACTAGCTACATTAACAATTTGTTTTTCACCCATACCATAAATAAGAAGGTCCGCACCACTATCAATTAAAATTGATTTACGTACTTTATCTGACCAGTAATCATAATGTGCAAAACGACGTAAACTTGCTTCAATACCGCCAATAACAATATCTACATCTTTATAGGCTTCTCTAATTTTATTACAATATACAATTGTTGCACGGTCTGGACGATGTCCCATTTCTCCACCTGGAGAATACATATCTCTATCTCTAAGACGTTTACTTACTGTATAATGGTTAACCATAGGGTCCATATTTCCGCCATTTACGAGGAAGGCCAGCCTAGGACGCCCTAGTTTCATAAAGTCATCAGTTGTTTTCCAATTGGGTTGTGCAATAATCCCTACTTTATACCCTGCATGCTCAAGTACTCTAGAAATAATAGCTGTTCCGAAACTGTGGTGATCTACATACGCATCTGCTGTTACAAGTACGAAGTCACACTGTTCCCAACCTCTTTTTTCCATATCCTCTCTGCAAATAGGTAAAAAATCTTTTTCTATCATTAAGTCACCTGCTTGTCATCTTAATTTAACATTACGTTATCGATTATAACACTTTCTATACACTTTTTGATAGTATCTATTTAGTTTTTACAATAATTACTTTATTCTTACACATATTTTATATTTTTAATCACTTTTATATAGATTTTACATTTATAAATTTTAGTTATTCATAATCTTTAGCAATGTGAAAGCATTGGGAGAAAACAATTTACCTACATGTATATTTCAAGTTTTTAGTTGGATTCTTTATTTTTTCTCCTTCAAATTTTAAATCTATAGACTTTAACTATTCATACTGTTTATATCCTAAAAAAAGCCTGTCATAAAAATAAAATGCCTTTTACAAAGGATATTTTTTATTTTCATGACAGACTTCTCTATAATACTAGCTTCATGCCCTTTTCTCATTACGAAACATTCTTTAACCCAAATATGCCTTTTTGACACCTTCATTCTTCAAGAGTTCTTTTGCTTTACCTGTAAGTACAACCTTGCCAGTTTCTAAAACATATGCACGGTCTGCAATATTTAATGCTTTGCTTGCATTTTGTTCTACTAATAAAATTGTGGTGCCACTTTTATTAATAGCTTTTATAATCTGAAATACCTCATCTACTAATATAGGTGAAAGTCCCATTGATGGCTCATCTAGTAAAATCATTCTAGGTTTGCTCATAAGCGCCCTTGCAATGGCTAGCATCTGCTGCTCACCGCCACTCATTGTTCCTGCTAATTGTTTGCTTCTTTCCCTAAGGCGCGGAAAACGTTGAAACGCCATTTCAAATTCTGGCCTTAAATCTGCTGCATTATTTCTAATATATGCCCCCATCTCTAAATTCTCTTGTACACTCATCTTTGTAAAAACATGTCGTCCTTCTGGCACTTGTACAACGCCCTTTTCCACAATATAATGAGGGGTCCTGCCTGTTATATCTTCGCCATCTAATTTAATTGTACCACTCTTAGGTTTAATAAGTGCTGACAAGGTATGCATAATTGTTGTTTTTCCTGCACCATTGGCACCAATTAATGAAACAATTTCTCCACGTTCTACATTAAAGCTTACGCCTTTAATGGCATGGATGGCACCATAATAAACATCTAAATCATTTACCTCTAATATATAATCTGCCATTGTTTCATCTCCTAACTTCCTAAATAAGCCCCTATTACTTTAGGATTTGTCTTAATTTCATCTGGTGTTCCTCTTGCAATGACCTTGCCATAGTCAATTACAACAATACGCTGACAAATACCCATAACTAGCTTCATATCATGTTCAATAAGTAATATTGCTACTTTAAAATGTTCTTTTATAAAAGCTATTGTATTCATTAAATCATTGGTTTCTTGTGGATTCATCCCTGCTGCTGGTTCATCCAAAAGTAATACTTTAGGTTCTGTTGCTAAAGCTCTTGCGATTTCTAATTTTCTTTGCTGACCATAAGACAAATTTTTTGCACATTCATCTTCTAAATGTTCCATTTTAAAGAGCTTTAAAAGTTCTTTTGCCTTCTCATCTGTTTCTTTCTCTTCTTTCCAGTATTTAGTTCCTGGTAATCTAATAATGGCATGCGCTACGCTATATGTCATCTTATGATGAAATGCCATTTTTACATTATCAAGCACACTCAGTTCTTTAAAAAGACGTATATTCTGAAAGGTACGGGTAATCCCTTTTTCAACTAACTGATGTGGACTTTTCCCTACTACATTTTCGCCTTCTATTAAAATTTCTCCCTCTGTAGGTAAATACACACCAGTTAATAAATTAAAAATTGTCGTTTTACCAGCACCATTAGGTCCTATAAGCCCTACAAGTTCGCCATAATCTATTTGTATTTCTACGCCTTCCACAGCTTTTAATCCTTCAAAGGTAATCCCTAGATTCTTAGTTTCTAGCAACATGTGTCTCCACCTCCTCACATGCCTTATCTTCTTTTTTATGATGATATAGAGATTTAATCAATCCTGCTAAAGAAAATTCCTTACTTCCTAGTAAGCCTTTTGGTCTAAAAATCATCATGATAATTAGCAGCACTGAATAAATTACTAATCGCCACTCATCAATCACATGTAAAAAGTCATTTAATATGCCAAGTATGATTGCTGCGATAATCGTTCCTGTCAAACTTCCCATGCCGCCTAAAACAACTATAATAAATATTTCTACAGAATACATAAAGGTAAATTTCTTAGGATCAATCATCATCTGATAAAAAGCTAATGTTCCCCCTGCAATTCCTGCAAAAAAGGCGGATACTGTAAAGCCAAAAACCTTATACTTAGTGGTTGGTATTCCCACTGCTTCTGCTGCAATTTCATCTTCCCTAATTGCCAATATAGCCCTGCCGTGCCTTGAGCGAATTAGTAAAAATAAAATACTTACGACTACGACAACAATCCAAAACATCATATGTACATTAATGCTACCTGGGTATTTTCGAAAACCCTTTGCTCCCCCTGTAAAATCCAAATTATAAATCGCAATACGAATAATTTCTCCAAATCCCAGCGTAACAATACCTAAATAATCTCCTTTAAGCCTTAAGGCTGGTCCCCCAATGATAAATCCAAATAGCGCTGCAACTAGTCCGCCTATTATAAGGGCAATCATCATCCAAAGATTTGTCAGACTACCACCTGTCATCTCCATGCTTTTCATAAATCGCATAAATAGTGCACTACTATAAGCACCTATTGCCATAAATCCAGCATGCCCTAGTGCAAGCTGGCCCATGTAACCTGTCACTAGGTTCAAGCTGGATGCTGCAATAATGTTGATTCCTATTAAAACCACAACGCCTGCTACATAATCATTCATAAGCCCCATCCACAGGCTTAATTCTAATATGCCAAATAAACATATAATCCCTAAAAAGGTGATCCCATATTCCTGCCACTTTTTCATCCCCGTCACCTACACTTTCTCTTTAACTGCTTTACCCAGTATACCTGCTGGTTTTAACAGTAAAATCACAATCAGCATTGCAAAAGAAATAGCATTTGCCCAGCTAGATGAAATCCATGCCTTTGCAATATTTTCTATAAGTCCTAATGCAAAGCCTCCCAGCATAGCACCTGGAAGTATACCTATACCGCCAAGTACTGCTGCTACGAAAGCTTTCAGTCCTGGCATCATTCCCATATAAGGTTCTGCTTGATAATAAGAAATGCTATAAAGTACACCGCCCAGGCCAGCTAATGCTGAGCCTATAGCAAAAGTAATGGAGATTGTTTTATCTACATTAACCCCCATAAGTTGTGCCGCTTCTAAGTCTTCTGAAACTGCACGCATAGCCTTGCCGGTCTTTGTTTTCTTTACCATCCATTGCAAAAAAATCATACAGATTAAGCTTAAGGTAACTGTTAATATCATGACATAAGAAATACTAACACTTCCTATTGTGATGGTATGATTCAAAAATTCAGGTGTAGGCATTTTCCTTGGTTCTGCTCCAAAGATGACACGGAAGATATTTTCAAGAAACATACTTACTCCTAAAGCTGTAATTAAAACAGAAATTTTAGGTGCTTTTCTTAGTGGCTTATAAGCCACACGGTCAATTATAATACCGGATACACCACATACTACCATAGCAACGACAATCGTTACACTAAAGGGTAAATCCCATACTGTATAACTTAAAAGACCAAAGTAAGCCCCCATCATCAGTACATCCCCATGAGCGAAATTAATCAGCTGGACAATACCGTAGACCATTGTATAACCTAATGCTATAAGTGCATAAATACTCCCTGCATTAACGCCATTGATAATTTGTTCCATCATATGTGTCATGCCATCACCCCCATCCAATCATTCTTTCTCTATGGCTGTACTTTTGTTTCAAATACTAATTTGCCATCTTTAATCGTAAGTATTGTAACTGCTTTTTGAGGATCACCATTTTCATCAAAAGTTACATGCCCTGCTACGCAGTCCATATCGGTTCCACTTAATGCTTTCACAATTGCCTCACCATCTGTGCTATCTGCTTCATCAATGGCATGACACATAATTTTAGTGGCATCATAGCCAAGTGCCCCTAGTGCATTAGGTGTATTTCCTTCATAAGTATCTTGATAACTTGTTACAAATTTCTGTACAATCTCATCCGTATCATCTGCTGCATAGTGGTTTGTGAAATAATAGCCCTCTGTCACACTGCCATAATCCTTTTGTACATCATCCCAGCCATCTGCACCAAGCATCGTTACCTCTAAACCAACTTGTTTTACTTGTTCGGCAATAAGGCCTACTGTATTATAGTAGTCTGGTACATATAAGACATCTGGGCTATTTGCTTTCATGTTCGTCAATACTGCTTTAAAGTCCTTCTCATCTTCTGTATAGGCCTCATAATCAGTAATGATACCACCTGCTGCTTCAAAATTCTCTTTAAACGCTTCTGCTAACCCTGTAGAATAATCATCTCCTGAATTGTATAAAATAGCAGCCGTCTGTGCTTTCAGATTCTCTGTAGCAAACTTACTCATAATACCCCCTTGATAAGGATCTGTGAAACAAGCCCTAAACATATAGTCACTATCTAAGGTCACATCCACATTAGTTGCTGTTGGCGTAATAACTGGAATACCTTTCTCCTCAGCTAAAGGTGCTACAGCAAGAGCAGTAGATGAAATAACAGGTCCCACAACTGCTACAACTTTATCATTGTCAACAAGACGTTTAAATAAGTTGATACTTTCTGTGGCATCTCCTTTGTTATCATAGGCAATGAGTTCTACTTGTTTGCCATTAATACCACCTGCGGCATTAACTTCATCAATGGCAAGCTTCGCTGCATTTTCAACATTAATGCCATATTGCGCAACCTTACCTGTTTTAGGTGTCAAAAGTCCAATCTTAATTGTATCACTGTTATTATCAGTAGAAGTTACTTCCCTCGTTCCACAACCTACAACACTCATACTCATCATAAATCCCAATACAATAGCTACCATATTTTTCATCTTCATACAAACCCCTCCTTTGTTAACTACCTTTTTAACTTTCCTAATCTGCAAAAAAAGGGCATGAACGATTATCGTTCATGCCCCTTTGCATCTTAGGTACATTTTAACATTATTTACAAAATTGTCAATGCAATTTATTTTAAGATATCCATTCCTAATTTAGCAAAGCTTTGAAGCACTAAGAATGCTTTAATATCCATCTTACTATCACTTTCTAAAAGTGCCTGTGCTTCTTGTTTTGTAAGTAATAAAGCCTCAATATCTTCATCGTCTTCTAAACCATCTTTAGAAATAGTGCCTGTACACGTACAGTAAACAAGTGCACCTGATTCCTCTGTCATACCGGCTGAGAAGTATGCTTTTTGATTGCTTTTGTTCTCATAGATTTGTACTAAATCTAATCCAGTTTCTTCTTTAAGTTCCCTCTTTGCGGCAACGTCAATGCCTTCCTCACCATCAATAAGCCCTGCTGGTAATTCATAAACATAATCATTAAGTGGGACACGGAATTGTTTAATTACTACAAGTTTTTCTTCTGCTTCATGTAATGCTACTAGCACAACAGCATCTACCTTTTCATCTTTTTGATTAAAATATTGGCCACTTAATGTTGCTTCATCTTTACGTGATGCAATAATCCAGGTCTTATCTTGACCTAACTTATTTTTATAAGCTGCTTTATAAAGATTTAAAAATTTTGTTGCCTTTAATAACTCTAAAGTTTTAATTCTACCTTTTCCCATTATTTTTCCTTCCTATTCTACAGTTGCAATGACGTCCTCATAAGTTTCAACGCCTAATTCATCTCTCCATTTATTTAACTGATCCGTAATTAATTTATTTTGTTTTTCTTTTAAAAGTGCTGCTGATGCTTCTTCTTTAACATCCTCAAACGCCTTTACAACATCTTCTTTTTGAATGCCTTCCACTTTAATAAGATGCCAACCGAATTGTGTTTTAACTGGATCTGATACTTCGCCTTCACCTAGTTTTTTAGCTGCTGCCATAAAGTCTGCATCATAATTCTGACTGCTATATGGAATGAAACCTAATGAACCACCTGTTGACTTTGTGCCATCTGTACCATATTTAGCCGCAAGGTCTGCAAAGCTTGTTCCTGCATCATATTCAGCTTTTACTTTCTTTGCTTCTTCTTCTGTCGCTACTAAGATATGTGAAATTGTAGCACCAGCTTTATCTGTATAAGTATCCACATTATCAAGATAATACTGTTTAGCTTCATCATCTGTTACAGTTGCATCTTTACCTAAGTAGATATTCATATTTTGTGCGATTAGAGATGTTTTTATTTCTTCTTTTAGATCTTCTTCTGTCATTTGACTTTCTTCTAAAGCTGCTTTAAACTCTTCTTCTGTTCCATAATTTGCTTTTTGCTGTTCAAAAGCTTTCTGTACCTCATCATCACTAGGAACTTGTCCTACTTCATCCGCCTTAATTGCTGCAATCTTCATATTCACTAAGTTTTCAACGAGATAATTTTTAAGTTCTTTAATATATTCTTTTCCATTATCAGTTGTTAAGAAATCTTCACCATAACTCATCATTAAATACATCTTTTGATAATTTAGTTGTACTTCTAAATCACTTTTTAAGATTTCTTGATCTCCAACTTTTGCAATAGGTACGTCTTCACCTGTTGTATCAGCTGCCGCTTCTTTAGAATCTTCTGTTGTAGCGGTTTCAGTTGCTGTACCTTCCGTTGTAGTATTTTCTGCCACGGTATCAGTAGCCTTTCCATTACATGCTACCATACTTGCACTTAATAAACAAACTAATCCACATACTGTTATTTTTTTTACTAAACTCATTTTTTCAGCCCCTCTTTAAGATCAATTATGTACTTAATTATTTTACTCACATTTTAACATGAATTTTACTTAATAGCCATATCTGTAGGCGCAATTGCTATAATATTAAGACTTATGTTGTAATTATCTATATTTTAACATCTGAATAAGTAGAATATATAAACAAAAGGCTAACCATTGTATTTAATATGGCTAGCCTCTTATCATATTATTTTTCCGTAATAGGATGTAAATTTTTAAGTGAAAAATCTAAAATAGGTGCTGAATGTGTTAAAGCGCCACATGAAACATAGTCTACGCCAATTTCACCTATTGCTTTTAAGCGTTCTTTATTAACATTTCCTGAACACTCCGTTTCTGCTCTGCCATCTATAAGCTTCACTGCTTCTGACATCATTTCAAGATTCATATTATCTAACATAATAATATCAGCTTTGGCATCTATGGCTTCTAACACTTGCTCTAAAGTTTCTACTTCTACCTCTACTTTTCTCACAAATGGTGCATATTCCCTGCAAAGCCTTACAGCTTCTTTAATGCTTCCTGCTGCTCCAATATGATTGTCTTTAATTAAAATGCCATCGGTTAAATTATATCGGTGATTTGTCCCACCACCTACTTTAACCGCATATTTTTCAAATAAACGCATACCAGGTGTTGTTTTTCTCGTATCTAAAAGCTTTGTCTTTGACCCTTCTAATTCTTTCACTAAATTATTCGTAAAGCTTGCAATACCACTCATGCGCTGTAAATAATTAAGGGCCGTACGTTCACCTGTTAAAAGGACACGAATATCCCCTTTAAGGGTGGCTATCTGATCGCCGCATTTTACTTTATCCCCATCTTGATATGTACTTGTAATTTCCACATCCCCTAACAGTTCAAAAGTACGCTTAAATACACCAAACCCCGCAAGGATACCATCTTCCTTGCAAATGAGCTGTGCTTGCCCTAACTGAGGTTTTCTCATAATAGCCTGTGTTGTAACATCTTCACTTGTTACATCTTCCTTAATTGCTAAAAGTATATGCTCATCCACATTTATATTCTTCATGACACCATCTAGCATAAAAATCTTCATCCTCTCTTTTAATTGTCTCAAGTAGTAAGTGTTTATGTTCTTCTTCTACTATGTCTACATCTAAAACTTCTTTATATTCAATCCTTTCTTCAGTTACAACTTGCTTTAATTTATTTTGACGTACAATTTCTTCTGCAGCTCTTTTTGCAAATACAAGGCCTTCTAACAAAGAATTACTGGCTAGACGATTAGCACCGTGTACACCGGTGCAGCTCGTTTCACCAACTGCATATAAATTATTTAAAGAAGTATGTCCATTTAAGTCTACAGCAATGCCACCCATAAAGTAGTGCTGTGCTGGTGTAACAGGTACAAGGTCTTTGGCAAGGTCATAACCTTCCTCTTCACACGCCTGACTAATATTAGGAAATCTTTGTTTGATATATTCACCATCTAAATGCTTAAGGCTCAAATACACATGATCAGTGCCTTCTCTTTGCATCTCTTGGCTAATGATTCCTGTCACCACATCACGAGGTAAAAGTTCATCTACAAAACGTTCTCCTTTGTCATTCACTAAATATGCGCCTTCTCCTCTTACAGCTTCTGAAATTAAAAAACGTCTACCATCCTTTTGACTATACAATGTCGTTGGATGAATTTGAATATAGTGAATATCTTTCACATCTATATTATTTTTAATTGCAATAGCTACGCCATCACCTGTAATATGTCTAAAGTTGGTACTATGTGTAAATAGCCCACCAATACCGCCTGTAGCCAATACGACATGTTCCGCTTTAATAACCTTTTGCATGCCTTCATGGTTAACAACAACGCCCTTTACCTTCTTACTATCTTTTACAATATCTAAAAGTGTACAAAATGGCACTAGTTCTACATTTTTCTTTTCAAGTACTGCGGCTAGGAGCTTGCTTGTAATTTCTTTACCTGTAATATCCTTATGATGTAAAATACGATTTGTACTATGCGCAGCTTCTTTCGTATAAACAAGCTTGCCATCTTCCTCATCAAAGTCTACATGATAATGAATCAGTTCATTAATAACTTCTCTAGATGAACTAATCATTGTTTCAACTGCCTTCCTGTCATTCTCAAAGCGTCCTGCACGCATTGTATCTGCTACATAACTTTCAAAATCATCTTGATCCTTTAAAACGCAGATTCCTCCTTGTGCTAAAAAAGAATTGCTTTGATCTAAATCATCTTTAGTAACCATTAAAACATTACATGTTTCAGGTAAATGTAGGGCACAAAAAAGACCTGCAACACCTGTTCCTACAATTACAACATCATATTGTGTTTTCATATCATTTCGCCAATGCATGCATATTTTCTAATGCACCTTTTGCCCTTTCTATTATATTTTGTTCAAGTTCGATAGGATTATGTTCTGTCTCTAATGCCTTATAAACATCGTTGAGGCAAATACGCTTCATATTAGGACAGAATTGTCTATGTCCTACAGAATAAAACTTTTTATTTGGATTTTGTTTTTTAAGCTCATATAAAATGCCCATTTCAGTACAAATGATAAATTCTGTTTTTTCACTTTGAGATGCATATTTTAGAATTCCTGATGTACTGCCCACATAATTACCCATTTCCACAATTTCTGTTTTACATTCTGGATGAACTAAAATCTCAGCTTCTGGCCTTATCGCTTTTGCCTTTTCTAGTGCTTCTTTTGTAATACTTGTATGTACATGACAAAAACCATCATTAAAGATAAAGTTTTTCTCTGGTAGTTTTCCTGCTATATAACGTCCTAAATGTTCGTCAGGTACAAAGAATATGTTTTTCTGAGGCATTTTCCTTACAATATCATATGCATTAGCTGAGGTTACAACTACATCTGATTCTGCTTTAATCTCGGTAGTAGAGTTAATATAACATACAACAGCTAAGTCCTCATACTGATTTCTAACCTCTTTAATTCTTTCTACTTCTATCATATGCGCCATTGGACAATCCGCTAACTCTTCTGCCATAATAACCGTTTTTTCTGGATTTAAGATTTTGGCACTCTCACCCATAAAACGTACACCGCAAAATATAATTAGTTTTTCAGGACGACTCATGCATACTTTACTTAAGTAATAAGAATCACCTACATAATCAGCTATTTCTTGTATATCATCATCCACATAATAATGTGCTACAATTAGCGCTTGTTTTTGCTCTTTGAGTCCTTTAATCTGTTTAATCAGTTGTTCCTTTTCCATATTCCTGCCTCACTTTTTCTAGTTTCCTTTTTCTTATAAATTAATATAGCACTTTCAACTTAATTAATCAATACATGTGTAAAGACACATGTTAACAAAAATTATTCACTAAATGAGTCATTACATAGCACAACTTCTAAAAATATCTGTCTTTTTCCTATAAAAATAAGGAGCTATTATCAACACGAAAATGTTGATAATAGCTCCTTATTTTTATAGCTTTATTTATCTAAAATATTAAACAGCTTTTTGTCTTTGAACTTTTAATTTTTCTTCTACAAGTGCAATAAGTTTTGCTGCATCTTCTGGGCGATTTACTACATCGAACTGGTCCATATCAATTACAAGTACATCACTGGCTTTATAATGTTCCATTACCCATTCATCATAACCTGACCATAGTTTATGGTAGTAAGCTTCTAAATGTTCATCTAATTCATAGCTTCTACCTCTTTTCATAATACGACTTAGTACTGTATCAAATGAACCTCTTAAATAAATCATTAAATCTGGTGCCTTTTTAGGAAGTTCTTCAAGCTCTTCCATCATATTATTTAAAAGTCCGTCATATACCTGAAACTCAAGGTCTGAAATACGCCCTAAATCATTATTTACTTTTGCAAAGTACCAGTCCTCGTAAATACTACGATCAAGTACATTATTGTCATCTCTAAAAGCACGTTTAATACATTTAAAACGTGAATCTAAAAAGTGTAGTTGTAATAAAAATGGATAGCGATACTTTTCAATTTCTTCATCTGTTGCTGTATAAAATAATGGGAGTATAGGATTGTCATCGACACTCTCATAAAACACTTCTGAATTAAAGTGTCTCCCTAATATTTCTGCCACACTAGTTTTTCCTAATCCAATCATGCCTCCAACAACTAGCAACATCCTTCACCTGTCCTTCCAATTAAAGTTAATTCTTGTCTTTCTACAAAGTCAGCTTATTCAATAATACGTGTTTACTTAACGCTTGTCAACATAACTTCTCCCTTTTTTACTTTTAGTTATTTTCTATTCATTTTTCTTTTATTCTAAACACTTTAAGCATTTATAGAGAAAACAACTATACCTTAAAATGTACATGTACGTAAATTGGTTTCTCTCAATGATTTCACATAACTCAAAACTATAATAACTAAATTTTATAAATGTGAAATCTATAGTGGCCTATTTAAAATAAAAAGCATTAACAACTGCCCATAGCAAGTTTGTTAATGCTTTTTATTTTAAAGTTTTCTTATTAATATGTATAAAGTAGATTAATATTGTTAGCTTCTAGTACTGTTTCACGACTAAATACTTTTTCATCATATGTAAAGTCATAGTAGTTCATTCCTGCACTCGATGTCATTTGTGCTACAATGTGTGGCATTTCATTGTGATCATAATCTGTATATACACTGTAGTGTACTTGTCCATTTTGAATATATGTGCGTTCGACTAAAGGATAAATCGCATCTTCTACACGTGCGACAAGTGACCATTCTTGGCCATCATCTAACATAATCTCACCATTTGCATCAATCTCTGCAGAGACATATAGCTCAATAGCAATATTTTCATCTTGTAAGGCTAATGTATAACTGCTACATAAGTTTAAACCTTGGAGATAATTTGCATCTTCTACCTTATTAATAATTTCTTTTGTCTCATCTATTTGAATTGGTGGTTCTTCTTTTGAAACCTCTTGTGGTTCTTCTGATGCCTCTGGCGTTACCTGAGGCGTTTCACTGCCTTCTGTAATATTTGTATCTACTTTAGCAGATGTTTTTAAATCTTCATTGCCACATCCTGATGCAAATACTAGCATAGATGCTCCTAACATCAGCATCGCCATCCATTTTTTCATTTGCTTACTCCTCCTAAAAGATAGATTCTTGTATTAAAGATAACCATACTTATGGTCTGCCCTTTGATATTACCACTATTTAGGAAAAGTTGCAAATAACATCATAGAAGAGTACTTACACCTCATGTAAATACTCTTCTAACTCAGTTAAGGTCATACATCTTATTGTATACTTTATTTTGTTCTTCCTCATTATAATTAATGGAATATCTATTGCTTTACATGCTTCTACATAAGAAGGTAAACTTTCACTCTCTTGCACTATAGCCGTAGAAATATGATGTCTTTCAAAAGTCTCTTGCAGATTTAATACATCTTGTATACTTATTTCTTCATAAATGCACTTCTTTAGATTCAAACAGGCTAACTCCTTTTTAGCTTTACGGTTTAGGTCTATGAAAATAGGAATACCATCCGCTTTTAATAAATCCACTGCCTCTTCTATCTCTGTAATAACTTTTACTTTTTCATCAGTGATTTGATCTATATATGCTGCTTCCTCATAACGTATATAAACAATATGGTTTGCCTCACATTGCTGCATAAGTTGCCTTGTTATGGTATTGCCATAACTATGATCAATCACCAATTGGATTTTTTCCTTTTTGATGAATGCACTTATTTCTTCTTCATCAAGTGGGCGACTTAATGCCTTTGATGTATAACTTAAAGGCATATCTCGTTTATAATCTGTAATTGTTGTCAGCTTATAATCCTTCTGTAATTGTTTAAGATGCTGGCATATTTGATAGCTTTTAGGCCCACCACCTACTACCCAAATCATACTTTACCTTCTTTCATTTAAAAGATATTCATGATACATCCCATAATAGCACCAAGAAGTGCACCTAGCCATATGATTGCCTTTAACTCTTTATTCATAATCTCTAAAATAAGACGTTCAAGTTCTAATGGGTCAAATTCAGTAATACGTTCTTCTACAACTTTAGCAATATTAATTGTCTCAAGTACATCTCCTAATTTCTTACGTACAATATATTCATAAGACTTAAGCACAATGCTCTTAATGAGCTCACCATAAATAGCAGCTTTGCTCACTACGTCACCTACTGTGCTTTGTAAAAGGGCTTCTGTCTTATTTTCTACACCGCGGCGAATCATTGCCTCACTTTCCTCCGCAACCATCTCGTCAATAACAGGTGCAAGCTTTGCGCCAAGGCTTTCTAACATGCTACTATTTAAAAATAATGCTAAGGGTCCTAATGAACCAAATTTACCTTCTTTAAAAGCTTCAAGTGCCTTATCCACTACAACTTGTCCAAGTCCCATTTGTGTAACTTCATCATAAATGGCTTCTGTAATCATCTCTTCAGCTTCTGTTTTAAAGTAAATCGTACGTTCTTTCGTTACTAAACGGTTTGCTAAAGACTCGAAAGTCTCTGTATTATGTGCATTATACTTCATAAACTCATCTATTTTACTTTCAATGCCCTTGTAAATTTCTTCTTTTAAAAGTACCTTTGCAAACACTTCTTTATTTAAAAGTTCTTTACTAATTACATTTCCTACACTTCTTGCAATACGTGTTTTTTCTTTAGGAATAAGACCTGGTGTAAAAGGTAACTGCTTTCCAAATACATATACTGGCTTTAGCGGTCTAAATAACATTTTAATGGCTATACCATTTGTAATATACCCTATAACACCGCCTAATAAAGGTGCTATCAATAAATTCCAACTCATAATATTTCTCCATTTCTATCTTTTACATAATCTTTTTACATAATCTATAGATGGCAATTTTACACCTTGCGCTTCTATATATTTTAATAAATATATATTTTACATTATTTTATTTATTTTGACCAGTGCAGTGATTTTATCCAAAATCCTCTTTTATTTATTCTTCCCTTTTTACTCTATATCTATCATCTCTTCCTTAAATATAAATAGCTCTGCAAAAAAGAGGTGCTATGAAATCTGTTGTTTCATAACTACCTCTTTCCTATGGCATTTAAAAAATTATATTTTACATTGATGACATGCTACATAATGTCCATGATCATTAATGCATTTTAAGCTTGGACATACTTCTTCACACACCTTATCTTTTTCAATATAACATCTTGTTTTAAAGCGGCATCCTGGAGCAGGATTAATTGGACTTGGCACATCGCCTGTTAAAATAATACGTTCTTTAGTTGCCTTAAGTCTTGGATGCGCTACTGGTGTAGACGAAAGTAATGCCTTGGTATAAGGGTGTACTGGATTTTCATACAGTTCATGCTTTGATGCCATTTCTTGCATTTGCCCTAGATACATTACACCAATTCGATCACTGATATGTTTAACTACATTTAAACCATGGGCAATAAAAAGATAGGTTAAACCAAATTCATCTTTTAAATCACATAAAAGATTTAAGACTTGAGCTTGAATAGATACATCTAAAGCAGATACAGGCTCATCACAAACAATAAGCTTAGGATTCATAGCTAAGGCTCTTGCTATACCGACTCTTTGGCGTTGTCCACCTGAAAATTCATGTGGAAAACGGTTTCTCTGATGACTTGCAAGTCCAACACAATTTAATAAGTATATTACACGCTTTTCAATTTCAGACTCAGGGTACAGCTTATTAATGCGAATTGGTTCTGCAATAATATCTCCTATGGTCATTCTTGGATTCAACGACGCATATGGATCTTGAAAAACAAGCTGAATATCTTTATAATACGCTTTTCTCTGCCTAGCTGAAAGCTTTACAAGATCTACGCCATCATAAATAATTTCACCACGCGTTGCTGTATATACGTTGGCTAACATCTTCCCAATAGTTGTTTTCCCACAGCCACTCTCTCCTACTAGCCCAAGAACCTCTCCTTTATAAATCTTAAACGATACATCATCTACTGCTTTTAAGACCTTTGTCGGCTTACCAAAGAAATTCTTTTCTACTGTAAAGCTCTTACATAGATTATTTACTTCTAATAATACTTCTTTTGAATTTATGCTATTATTTTGCATCTATTTCACCTCCCCTTGCCCTTCATATAAATGGCATCTCACCTTACGTCCATTAATTTCCTTTAAACTTGGCATCTCTTCTTTACATTTTGCCATACATTTTTCACAACGCTGTGCAAAACTACATCCTTGTGGTAAGTCCATAGGATTAGGTACCATCCCTTTAATTGCATAAAGACGTTCTTTTTCTTCTTCTACTTTTGGAATAGATGCCAAAAGTCCTTCTGTATACGGATGAAGTGGATGATCAAATAGCTCTTCTACAGAAGCTTCTTCTACAATACGTCCGCAGTACATAACAACTACACGACTCGCTACTTCTGCTACAACGCCTAAGTCATGCGTAATTAATAATACGCCCATGCCTAATTCATCTTTTAAACGTTCAATAATATCTAAAATCTGTGCTTGAATAGTTACGTCTAAAGCTGTTGTAGGTTCATCTGCAATAAGTAATTTGGGATCACAGCATAATGCCATAGCTATCATTACACGCTGTCTCATTCCACCTGACATTTGATGTGGATAATCTTTAATGCGCTGCGTAGGTGATGGAATCCCTACCATTTCTAGCATCTTAGCAGCACGCTTCAGCGCTTCTTTTTTATTTAAATGCATATGTAACATAATACTTTCTGCTAATTGATCACCGATACGTTTAACGGGATTTAAAGAAGTCATTGGTTCTTGAAAAATCATAGAAATTTCATTTCCTCTTAAATGTCTTAATGCTTCAGGTGATTTCTTTAATAAGTCTTCATCTTTATAAAGAATTTCCCCCTTACTTATTGTGGCATTCTCAGCTAATAACCCCATAATTGATAAAGAGGTAACACTTTTTCCTGACCCACTTTCACCTACTATAGCAAGAACTTCTCCTTCATTTACGCCAAAGCTCACATCACTTACAGCTGTTACTATACCACGTCTTGTTTTAAACTGGGTTTGTAAATTTTTAACTTCTAGTAACATAAGTTTGTACCTCCTTCCTTAATTTCTTGCTTTAGGGTCAAAGGCATCACGTAATCCATCCCCTAATAAATTAAATGCAAGAACTGTAATTGTAATGGCAATACCAGGGAAAATCAGCATATAGGGTGCCTCGAAAATAAAGCTTCTTGCGCGCCCTAACATATCGCCCCACTCGGCTGCTGGTGGTTGGACCCCAAGTCCTAAGAATCCTAATGCTGCAGTATTAAGTACCGCTGTCGAAATTCCCAATGTGGCACGTACAATAATTGGTGACAATACATTAGGTAAAATATGTTTAAAAATGATTTGTCCATCACTATTCCCCATAATCTTTGCAGCCTGTACATACTCACTATCTTTAATTGACATCATGCTCCCACGAACAATACGTGCATATTCCGGAATAGTTACAAGACCTATGGCAATAACAGCTTTACCGATACCACGCCCTAAGGCCGCCATTAATGCAATCGCAAGTAAGATATCAGGTATTGACATCATAATATCCATACAACGCATGATAATCGTATCTACTATACCACCTCTATAAGCAGCTATTGCACCTAAAACTGTTCCTATCGTTAATGCAAAGGCTACTGCAATAAACCCTACAGATAAAGAAACTCTTGTCCCTGCAATCACCCTTGAAAAAATATCTCGTCCCTGTTCATCAGTTCCAAATATGTGGGCTGCTGAAGGTGGTTGTTTATTCACTGCTAAATCTGCATAATTGGGATCATAAGGGGTAAGAAACTTCCCAAATAGTGCAATAAATATTAAAAGCCCTATAATAATCATCCCAGCCACTGCAGCTTTATTTTGAATGAGGGCCTGCCACATTTGCTTGAATTGTGATTCTGGTTTTTCTATTTTATGAGTTGCTTCTGCCATGACATTTCCTCCTTCTAAGAATATTTAATACGTGGGTCTAAAAAGACATAAATAATATCCACGATTAAATTCATTACAACAAATATAAAGGCGATTAATAATACAACACCTTGTACGACTGGAAAATCTGATTTAAGTATAGCTTCTACTGTATATTTTCCAATACCAGGCCAGGCGAAAACACTTTCTGTAAGTACTGCTCCACCCATTAAATAACCAAGCTGAATCCCTATAACAGTTACAATAGGAATAAGCGCATTAGCTAAAGCATGTTTTTTAATGACCTGACCTTCTTTGATTCCTTTTGCACGTGCTGTACGAATGTAATCTTGTGATAATGTATCTAACATAGTACTGCGTGTCATACGTGCAATAATTGCCATAGAATACATAGCTAAGGCTACTGAAGGCAATACAAGATGCTTAAGTGAAGATACGAAACTCTCCATATTTCCCTCTATTAAGCTATCTATCAGATAAAATCCAGTATGATTTGCGGGTCTAAGGAGCGTCTCTATGCGTCCTTGTGCGGGTAACCACCCTAGGTTTCCTGCAAATATAATAATCAGTAAAATACCTAACCAAAAAATTGGAATAGATACACCTATAAGTGCGGTCACCATACTGATATGATCAACCCAAGAATTTTTCTTCACTGCAGAAATGACACCTAATAAAATCCCAAAAATCGTAGCAATAATAATTGCACAGATTGCGAGCTCTACTGTGGCTGGAAAACGTGAGAAAATCTCCTTTGCTACAGGTGTTTTTGTATAATATGAATTTCCAAAATCTCCTGTAAGAACCCCTTTCATATAATTTACATATTGTACCACTATCGGCTTATCTAACCCATTTGCTTCTCGCCACTCACTCATAGCTTCTTGCGTCGCATGCTGCCCAAGTACAATAGGGGCTGGATCCGGTGAAAATACTCGCATAATACCGAAAATAATGATGGATACACCCAGTAAAACTGGAATTAACATCAATATTCGTTTTAATATATACTTCGCCATTTCTTCTATTCTCCTTTCTATATGAACCGCCACGATAAACCTTCACGCCTTATTAATTTCAGAAAATAAAAAGGCTCGCTCACATCAGCTATAAGCTATTGAGGGCGAGCCGCTACTTAAATCAATGAGGACGTAATTTATTTTATGTGCCTAGTCTATTTTGTTTTATACATATTCTTGAAGAATACTGTTCCTGTTTGATGATAATAGTAGTTTTGAACATTTGGTGCATAAGCTGAAAGGTTATTCGCATGACTAATAGGTAACCATACAGCCTTATCTGCTACATATTGTTCAGCTTCTGTGTAAATCTTATTACGTGCCTCACCTTTTTCTGTAGATGTACCTTCTTTAATTATTAAGTTATAGGCTTCGTCATTAAAATGTGCAACATTCATATCTGGTGTTGGGTCACTTAATAAATTTAAGAAGTTATCTGGGTCACCATTATCCCCTACCCAACCATAGAAACAAACATCATAATCTTGTGTAGCAATACGGTCTTTATATGTTGTCCAGTCATAATCTTCAATGACTACTTCTACACCAACTTTACTCCAATAAGATTGAATTGCTTCTGCTAATGCCTTGCTTCTTGGATTGTAAACACGTGGATTATTATAAACAATCATTTTAATAGGTTGATTAAATCCTAATGCTTCAAGTTCTGATTTTGCAGCTTCTGGATCATATTCAACTTGTTTAATTTCTTCACTATACCCTGGTATAAATGATGGTAGAATGCTTGTTGCTACTTCTGCATAATCACCATAAAGTGCTTTTACAAGTTCTTCAACATTGACAGCTTTTGATAATGCCTTACGAAGTTCTGGATTATCAAATGGTGCACGCGTTGTGTTATATGCCATATAGTTAATATTCATGCCTGGTACGTTATAAACCATATTGCCATCTGCTTCAATTTGGCTTACACCTGTTGAATCAATCCCATCAATCATATCGACTTCACCATTTTTAAGTGCTACAATACGTGCTGAATTATCTGGGATAAATTTGAAAATAATATTTTTTGTCTTAGCTGGTTCGCCCCAGTATTCATCATTTCTTGTAAGTACAATGTCTTCTGATGGATTCCAGCTCACAAATTTATATGGACCTGTTCCAACTGGTGCTTGATTACAGTTTCCGCCATTTGCTTCAAGTGCTGTAGGACTTACCATAGGGGCAGCAAGACTCATTGCAAGGTTGGCTAAAAAGGCTGTATTTACTTTTGATAAATTAATCTTTACATTATATGTATCAATGACTTCAACGCTTTCTACATCACCAAAAGTAAAGCTTGCATATGGCATATCTTCTGTTCTTTGTGGTGGCAGTTGTCTATCAATATTATATTTTACTGCCTCTGCATTAAAGTCAGTTCCATCATGGAATTTCACGCCTTCTTTTAATTTAAATGTATAAGATAAGCCATCTTCTGATACCTCCCAGCTTTCTGCAAGGCAAGGCTTTAATTCTGTCGAATCTTCTTCATATGCTAAGAGTCCTTCATAAACATTAACAATAACCTTTGCAGATTCGCCATCATCTACAAACGCTGGATCAAGGCCTCTAGGTTCTGCACCTTGCGCAAACACTAAGGTTTCAGCAATATTTTCACCTGTTGCTTCTGCAGTAACACTTTCTCCTGGGCTTACTTCTGCATTCGTATTTGCAGCATTATTGCCACCACAGCCCACTAGCATAGTTAATGCAAGCATTGGCGCTAATATGAATCTTAACTTCTTTTTCATTTCATCATCCCCTTATTTAATTACGACATAATATATTCCTTATCCCTTATAACTTATTTAGGATTTAAAACATTTTTATTCATAAAATTCATTTTAAATCCTAAATAAGTTATTTTTAGCTTAGTTTTTGAATAATTATGCTTTTTAGCAATTATATACTTGCATAACTTATCTGTCAACTATATTACATAATTTTTAGTTATTTTATATAAAATGAATTTGTTTAATAAAATAATTTCATTTTATATAACAATACAAATTTAATTTCGTCACAAAAAAAGAGCATATGAATTATATGCGTTTATAATTCATATGCTCTCTCTTGTCTATACCTTTTATATCAAAGCCTTATCTTACCCTTAAATAATTAATATAATATATCAAAGCTTGCTACAATGGCTTCATATACAGCTTGACCAAATTTATTAATAAAGTCTGCTGAATTAATAAGATTTGCCTCAGCTGTATTTGTAATGAATCCTGTTTCAATTAAAATAGCTGGCATATTACTTGTACGTAATACATAAAGGTCTGCTCTTGGTTTAATCCCTCTATCATTTGTGCCACAGTATTTGATAATATTATCTTGTACAATTTGTGCCATTTGCATGCTCATTGTATTATTTGTATTTGGATAATATAATGTCTCAGTCCCAGCTGCAGATGAAGATGCTGAGTTATTATGGAAACTCACAAATAAATCTGCATCAATTTCATTGGCAAGCTGTGTTCTAAATTGTAATGTCGGATATACATCTGACTCTCTTGTTGTATATACCTTAATGCTTGGATCTTGCTCGAGTAAACGATACACTGCCATAGCATGTTTATAATTTAATTCTTTTTCGGTTAACCCATTTCCTACTGCACCGCTATCTGAGCCCCCATGTCCTGGGTCAATCACTACTATTTTATCATATTTCTCACTCGGTTTTACAAGCTGTATTCTTACCATGCCATTTGATTCAGATACATTGAAAGCTTGTACGGTAGGTGTTGTAATGATAAGCTTTGTCGTACCATTATTGGTTACCTCAATTTGCGTTACCTTTTGGTCGTTGATGCTTAATGTACCTGTTTCAAAATAACCACTATAATCTCCACCTAAATCTACGACAATCTGACGTTCTCTATAGTTATCAGTGAAACTTAGCTTACCTTGTGAAATACCACTTTCTTTTTTAAGATAAATATTCCCGCCTGACTCATATGCAATATTTGTATCTTTTACTTTTGAAAGTATAAGTGTGCTTCCCTTTGTACTTGTTGTAACATCATAATTTACATCATCGTTTAAATAAATTGTTCCTATTACACCATTGCCACTTGGTGACATCGTCACACGTTCAATATAGTTTGTAACCATATTTTTAAGTGTCATTGTCTCACTTAAGTAACTATTTTTAATCTGGAATGTAATTGTATTATTTGCCTCATTAAATGTCACTTGGCTATTAAAGAGTCCCTTGAAATAAACTGTATCCTTTTCGCCAGATGTGGCTACTGTAATTTCTTCTATATTTTGTTTCTGCATTTCTAAAACAAGTGTCTGACGTTTATTTTCTGTATAAGCGCCTACAACTGCTCCTGATTTTAAGTCAAATACAACACGTGTTGTATCGCTTGTAAATTGACTTGTACGGACACGTTCTACATATGTATTGCTGCTTGGCGTAATACTGCTTGCTAAATGATTTGTACTATTTGAGATATCTACAATAACTTTTCCATTTTCTACACTGATATCTGCTCCTGAAAGTGCACTTCCTAGGTTAATCTTAGCGACTACCTTGTTATTTGTTTCTGTAATACTTACATTATTAACATTTGCACGACTATAATTTTTAGAAGAAATCTTTAACTGATGTGTATTACTCCCCCCTATATAGCTTTGTCCTATAATTTGTCCAGCTGCATAAGTCGGTGCTACAAGTGTTACCTTATCATCTTCCACTTGGTCTTGCATACTTTCTTCATCTTTTATATTATCTCCAGATGTACTGCCATCACTAATATATACGCTATATGTACTATTAATCCAATTTACATCAAACCCCATAGTCTCACTTACAAAACGAATTGGAATCATTACTTTATCATTAATAATTTTAGCAGGTACATCTAATTGAACTGTTTTACCATCTAACCATACATCTGTTTCATTAGCTGTTAAAATCATTGTAGAATCTTTGTAGTCAATAATTACCTTTTTAGCTGCTGCATCCCATTGTACACTTGCCCCTAACGGCTCAAATACTTCTCTGGCTGGTACTAAAACGCGTCCCTCAATGGAAACAGGCTCCATAACTGTCGTCTCTATCTTTTGATTATTAATGTAAAGTGAAATCGTTGGATAATCATAATTATGTACTTTTCCATCATAAAATAATTGCATGCTTTTCCCATAAGCTGGCATGCTTACTAATAAGCTAGCGCCTAACAAGAGGCCTCCTAACTTTCGTCTCATGTTGTCATCCTCCTAGTTGTCATTAATACACTTATTATACCAAATCACCCAAAATGTTACAAATTATTTTTTTTAAAATCTTATAATTACAGTGATTTAGATTCATTCATTGAAATCATATTGCTTTTCTTTTAATACTTACTTAATATTTTTAACACCTTTGTGATTTATCTAAATTTTAAAACACACTTCACCTCCTCAAAAAAGAGGAGTAGCCCTTCAGCTTCACTCCTCTTTATCTTAACCTTTAAATTATACTAAATCTAAATCATCTAATTTTAGACGATATGTTACGTCTTTTCGTTCCACAATTACCTTAACTTTATCATTTAAATTTTCTTCTTTTAATTTACTGATTAGCTCTCTTGTCGGATTAATTGCATAAGGATTTCCTACCATTTTGATCATTGTAAGATCTCCTGCTGTATCTCCATAAGCATAACACTGAGATAAATCTAATTCATATTTATCTGCAAGCTCTAAAATTGCGCGGCGCTTACTTACTGCATCCCACATCGGAATAACTTTGCCATTATAATTTCCTTCTTCATCTCTTTGATAAATTGTTCCACGGAAATCATCCATGCCATATTTCTTTGACATTTCCTTTACAAGCTCATAAGGTGAACCAGAAATAGCGATTACTTTATGTCCTTGCTGCTTGTGCCACTTAATGCGTTCTCTTGAAAATGTATATACGCGGTCTCCTTTTTGCTCAATAACTCTTTTCGCTACATAAGCTAAC
This sequence comes from Cellulosilyticum sp., assembly GCF_982396655.1. Taxonomy (NCBI): domain Bacteria; kingdom Bacillati; phylum Bacillota; class Clostridia; order Lachnospirales; family Cellulosilyticaceae; genus Cellulosilyticum; species Cellulosilyticum sp. The sequence goes on from NZ_CEVXFV010000001.1 coordinate 186,854, forward strand.
TGCTCATGTGTAATACCTTGTACAGCTTCTGTATAAATATCTACCATTTTTAATAAATAAGTATCATAATCTCCAATACGCTTGTCCCAATTTAAGAAAGCAGGCCTTACTTCATTGTACCATTTACTTCCTTCAATCATTTCATATGTGACAAGCTTTTTAAAAACTTCTGTAATAAGTCCCTCACGATAAATGGTTCCATCAATATCAAAAAATGCTGCTTGTTTTGTCATAGGCCACCTCCATAATTTTAAGAGATATTATACCCTATTTACACTATCCTATCAACCAAACTATTTTCTTCTTATTTCCCAAAATATTCATGGTCACCTCGCCCCATATCCACCTTATAGCCTGCTTTTTCAATGCGCTTTTCTATACAATTTCTACACTGTGCAGCTTCATCACCTGTACAGATTTTACCATCATAAAGGGCATACTTTTCTCTTACATCCACAGGAGATAAATTAGGCATTACCACATTTGCACCTGCCTTTAATCCCTTCTCTCTTCCAAGCGGATCCACGCTCCCTAAAGAAGTGGTAGCTGGCAAAAGCAAATCACCTTGCAATAATCTTAAAATAGAAATCAAATAGGTCGTAAGCTCGGCTGTCCCAGCTTTCATTTTTCCCAGAGGGGTATCCTTCTGAGGCATAAATGGACCTATCCCTACCATATGTGGTTTAAATGCTTTAATAAACATGAGGTCCTTCACTAAATCTTTTATTTCCTGTCCTGGAAGCCCTACAATAAACCCTGTGCCTACTTGATACCCAATCGCCTTAAGATCTCTTAAACATCGCATACGGTTTTCATAACTCATATGTGGATGTAGCTTCTTATAAAGTTCAGGAGAAGCTGTCTCATGGCGCAGTAAATAGCGCGCTGCCCCCGCCTTAAAAAATCTCTCATAAGCCGCATAAGATTTTTCTCCTATGGATAAGGTAATGGCTATTTCTGGCCATCTTGTTTTGATATTTTCTAAAAGTGCAACGAGTTTATCATCTGTATAATATGTATCTTCTCCGCCTTGCAAAACGATTGTGCGATATCCTAAAGTATATCCCATTTCAATACAGCTCAAAATGTCTTCTTCTGATAATCGGTAACGACTTACCTTCTCATTCTCACTACGAATCCCACAATACATACAGTGCCTATGACAGTAATTTGTAAATTCCACTAGGCCTCTTAAATACACCTTATCTCCATAATGACGACGACGTACTTCATCTGCTTTTCTTGCTAATAGCTGGGCTACTTCAGGCGAATACTGCTCTAATAAATACATTAATTCTCCTTCTTCTAAGGTACTTGTGTGATATAACTTTTCAATTAAATCTTGTATTTGTGTCCCCATTCTATTCTCCTTCTCTTTTATAAATCTATTTTTTCCAGCACTATTTCATCTTTTTTAATTTCTGCAATAATAAAACTTAGTGGTAAACTAAAACGTTTTCTACCACAGCTGCCTGGATTAATATATTGCACATTCTCTTGCGTATAGACATCATATTGATGTGAGTGGCCATAAATCATAAGGTCTATATCACCTTTATTTTGAGGTAAATCCTTTTTTTCATGTGCCATACCAATCTTACAATCATTTATTTCTATTACTAAATTAATCGGCAACCGCTCAGCCCAGCTTTCTTTATCATTATTGCCTCTAACGCCATATACAGGTGCAATTTCTTCTAGCTGCTCTAATATTTCATACTTACAAAAGTCACCTGCATGCAATATATATTCACATTCATTTAATCTTTGTAGCACTTCTTCTCTAAGTATATTATGTGTATCTGATATAATGCCAACTTTCATATTATTCTTCTACCTACTTTTCTTCTTCATATAGTTTACTTATATCTACGTAATGTTGTGCTGACATATAAAGATTTTCAATTTCTTCTTCTGTAAGCTTCTTGAATGCCCTTGCGGGACTTCCTAAAATCATCATCCCATCACCTATTTCCGTTTTACCTGTTACTAAGCTATTTGCACCAATTACGCAGTTTTTGCCGATTTTAGCACCATCTAAAATAGTGCTTCCCATTCCAACTAACGTATAATCACCAATTGTAGCGCCATGTACAATAGCCCCATGTCCGATTGTAACCCCTTCACCAATAATTGTTGGGTATGCCTTGCTGCCATGAAGTACACAGTTATCCTGTACATTGCTTCTTGCGCCTATCTGAATCAGTGATTCATCACCTCTTAGTACAGCACCGTACCAGATACTGCAGTCCTCTCCTATTGTTACTTCTCCTATTATCGTACTATTTTCTGCGATAAAAGCAGATGTTGCTATTTGTGGTTTAAATGCCTTAAATCCTTTAATCATCTATATTCCTCACCTTATCTTTAATTTGTTAGTAATCTTATTCAAAATATAAATAACTTCTACTTGTTAGTATACGCAACGTTCACTTTAAATAAAAGCCAAATTTTTTACACATTTAAAAAGCCGCCGTACTTTTAACTTAAAAGTACTGGCGGCTTTTAACCGTTAATTATTTATTTAAAAAACATAGCCATATGGATTAACTGGTGTGCCATCAATACGCACTTCAAAGTGTAAGTGGTTTCCTGTTGAATTTCCTGTTGTACCTACACCTGCAATGTTTTGCCCTTGTGAAACATAGTCGCCTACATTCACATATAAACTACTGCAGTGTGCATAGTAAGTTTGATAGCCATTACCATGGTCAATAATAATAAGCTTACCATATCCACCATTATTATATCCTGAGTAAATAACCTTTCCACTAGCCGCTGCATAAATAGGTGTTCCAGCAGAAGCTGCAAAGTCTAAACCATAGTGGAAAGAGCCCCATCTTGAGCCATAAGTTGAAGAAATTGTTCCCCCACCATTTAATGGATGCATAAATCTTGATGATGAAGATACGGATGAAGATGCACCACTACTACTATTGCTACTATTAGTGCTTTGTGTTACCTTTGGTTTTTCTTTTGTACCGTATGCAATAACTTTAATTTTAGCCTCTTTTAGAATTTCTTCATTTGTTACCGTACGAGAAACTTCTTTTCCATTTACTTTTGTTACATCTACAGTAATTTCTTTCAATCCGTCATTTCCTTCACGATAAACCTTTGTCTCATCTTTATAAAGATCTGAGAACTCTACATATTGAATCTCTGCTGGAATTAACTCTTTGAAAGTTGTTTCTGTAACTGTTGTAATTGATAAGATTGGGTCTGGTACTTCTAGTTTAATAACATCCCCAATTTGCATTTTTGTTTCATCTTCAATTTGTGGGTTGATTTCTAATATATGTTCCATTGTTGTACCGTATTTCATAGCAATGTCCCATATATTATCACCTTCTTGAAGCTCATATTCCATAGTTTCTTGTGTATTACCTAATAAGACATTTTCTGCTTCCTCTGGCGTTAAAATATCCTCTTTGCTCACATAAACATTACGAATACTGACATCTTCATGGAAATCTAAACCTTTAATTTGACGTGCGATTTTTTGTCCCTCTGCATCAGCTTCATTGTTTTCAATAATTTTTTCAGCTGCAACCTCGTCTACATGGACTACTTCACTTACTTCATCTTCTGGAAGCGCCTCTGGAATCTGTACAATTTCCTTTGTACCATCTACTGTTGTATTATTTGTTGCTGTTTGACTTGTTGCTTGATTTGCTGTCGTTACTTGGGCATCTGTCGTTACTTGTTCCTCATTAGCTGCTGTTGACTTCTCAGATGCTGTTTGTGTTTCTTTTGCTTCACTGCTTCCTGTTTCAGGTGCTTTATTAGCTTGAGCATCTGTTGTCTCAGCTTGTGCTACGTTAGAGTCTTCTTGTGCTGTTGCTGGAGATTTTTCTGCATTTTCACTTGCTGCATTCTCATCTTCTGTAGTCGATTTAATCACAAGACTACCATCTTCTGGCAAATAACTTTTAGCAATTTTTTCAAGAATTGCTATCGCAGCTTCTTTACTTTCTACAACAGCAAATCCTTCACCATCTACCATAATCTCATAAGCTGCTACATTATAGCTTACAGCATCATTTAATGCTTTTTTCACATCTTCTTCTGTATTAATGTTTTTGCTTGAGCTATGTACAGGTTCAACTGCCAGTGTTTCATTCACTGCTATATCTGTTCCTACCTCAGCTTTAATGCCTTCTACTACACTTGTATATATTGAAGCTATTGTTTCCTTTTCCTTTACAACAGCAATTACTTCTCCATTTACACTTAATGCATAAGCATTGTGTCTTAAACTAAACCAAGAAATAGTTATACCAGCTACTACAGATGCTGCTACAAGACTATATCTCTTTTTATTACTTTTCATATGTTCTAAAAGAGCCATAACAGTATTCCTCCTTAAATTTGGTTCATCCATGTATAGCGTATCATTGTTTGCTTTATAAAACCTTTATAGGTTTACTTAAATCTTTTAAATTCCTTTAACTAATATTACGAGAGTATTACAATTCGATGAATTATACCAAATTTTTGCCTGTTTGTAAAGTTTTCAGCCCTCTAGACGCAAATTAAGCACAAGATACAGACATATCTTGTGCTTTTTGGCATTTAATGTATTTTTATTTCCCTTATTGTATTTACCCTATCTTCTACACACGACTTACCACTTGTTCTTCAAAAAATTTCCTAGCTGTGAGTCCAGAAACACTATATACCTCTCCATCATCAATCTGTACAGATACCGCTGTTGTACAATGACCTAAGCAGAAAACAGCTTTTAAATCAACTTTCTCAAAGAGATTATACTCTTCTATTAATTGCTGAAAAGCATTAATAACGTTATAAGAGCCTTTTATATGGCAAGCACTTCCTATACATACCTTAAGTTCCATCTGCTTACGCCTCCCCCTTATACGTTACATGTAAGAGTTCATGTACGCGTCCTTTTAAAAGTCCAGAATACAATGACATAATCACTGGGTTTTCTTCAGAACGTTTAATACTGCTCATGCGGTCTGCCTCATATAATCCTTGCCCACGTTTGCACTTCTCTTCATATCTTGCAAATGGCTGACCCGCACCGCTAATACAACCGCCTGGACAGGCCATTACCTCTACTAGGTCATAACTACACTGTCCCTCTTTCATCTTTTGTATGAGGTTTTCAGCGTTTCTAAGACCACTAACAACTGCAATATGTACATTGCGATCTCCAAATGGAATACTGGTTTCCTTTACACCTTCCATCCCTCTTATACCATTAAAGGCAATAGCTCTTAAATTATTAATGGACTTATCATCTGCCACACGGCGGATTACGGCTTCCGTTACACCGCCGGTCACCCCGAAGATAACACCAGCGCCACTATTTACCCCAAAAGGCATATCAATAGCTTCTGGTTCAAGTTCATCAAAAACAATTCCTGACTCCTTAATCATCTGAATAATTTCCTGCGTTGTTAAAACATAGTCGACATAAGGTATCCCATCTACTTTAAACTCATCTCGTGCGGCCTCAGCTTTTTTAGCTGTGCAAGGCATAATTGCTACTGAAACAACCTTCTTATGCGAATGGCTATAGTGCTCTTTTAAAACGGCTGCAAACATTTCCATAGGGGAACGGCATGTTGACACATTAGGCAGTAAATCCTTATGATATGTCTCTACATATTTCACCCAAGCAGGACAACATGATGTAAATAATGGTAATTTTTCATTCATCTCCAAGCGCTTTATAAACTCATTGGATTCTTCGAGTACCGTTAAGTCTGCTCCTGTAGAAGTATCAAAAATTGCATCAAATCCCATACGTCTAAGCGCTGCCACTAACTTGCCCATGACATTCTTTCCGTTTTCTTGCCCAAGTTCTTTATCGATACCAACACGTACAGCTGGCGCTATTTGTACAACCACCTTGCTTCCTAAATCACTTAACGCCTCCCACACATACTGCGTATCATTCTTCACCACAATGGCCCCCGTTGGACAGACTGCTGCACATTGGCCACAGCCCACACATTTAGAGGCATTCATATTTTCATGAAATGCTGTACTAATGCGCATAGCACTACCACGATGTGCAAAATCAATCGCACCTACATTCTGTACTTCATCACACATACGCACGCAGTCACCACATAAAATACATTTACTCTCATCCCTTACAATACAAGGAGATGTAGCATCTATTGGGATTACCTTCTTTGTATTTTCAAAACGCACATTCTTAATATTAAAACGATTTGCAAGCTCCTGTAGTTTACAAGCACCGCTTTTTTCACATGTTGTACAGTCTCTACAATGATTTGCTAAAATAAGTTCTAGAATCATCTTACGATATTTGCGTAATTTAGGTGTATTTGTGTAAACCACCATACCTTCTTTGGGCGGCGTTGAACAAGAAGCTTCTATCCCTCCCAATTTATTTTCTACAACGCAAAGCCTGCATGCCCCATATACAGATAACTCTGAATAATAGCAGAACGTGGGAAGATCAATGCCTGCTTTACGAATAAGTTCAAGTATATTTTTTTCACCTTCAATTTTAACAGGTATATCATCTATTAACATAAACTTATCAGCCATTAGCTAATCCTCCTTTACTGCTTTAAATGGACATGCTGCCATACAGGCACCACATTTAATACATTTTTCTTTATCAATATGGAATGTCTCTTTGATTTTTCCCGAAATAGCGCCAACAGGACATGTTCTAGCACACTTTGAACATCCTTTGCAAATACTCTCATCGATATAAATATGGCGTAATTTCTCACAGGTTCTAGATGGACATCGTTTTTCATTGATATGGGCTTCATATTCTTCTCTAAAGTTTTTAATTGTACTGATAACAGGAGAAGCAGCTGTTTTTCCAAGTCCACATAGTGCTGTAGCAGAAATCGTATCTGCAAGTTCAAGTAACGTATCAATATCATTTTCCTTACCGCTACCTGCTACAATACGCTCAAGTATCTCAAGCATACGCTTCGTCCCTTCACGACAAGGAATACATTTTCCACAAGACTCATTTTGTGTGAAGTTCATAAAGAATCTTGCAACTTCTACCATACATGTGTTTTCATCCATTACAACAAGTCCGCCAGAACCAATCATGGCACCAACCTTTTTAAGAGAATCAAAGTCAAGTGGCAACTCCAAATCCTTCGTTGTAAGACAGCCTCCAGAAGGTCCTCCTATTTGAACTGCCTTAAATCCTGTTCCACCACGCATACCGCCACCAATATCAAAAATCACTTCTCTAAGCGTCGTTCCCATGGGCACTTCAATGAGCCCTGTATTTTCAATATTTCCTGTTAATGCAAAGGCCTTTGTCCCTGGACTATTTTCTGGGCCAATTCCCTTATACCAAGTTGCACCGTTTAATATAATAAGTGGCACATTGGCATAGGTTTCTACATTGTTCAAAACCGTTGGTTTCTCAAACAAACCATGTTCTACGGTACGAGGTGGTTTAACTCTAGGCATGCCACGTTTTCCTTCAATGGACGCAGTAAGGGCACTTCCTTCGCCACATACAAAAGCACCTGCGCCACGATTAATTTTTATATCAAAGCTAAAATCTGTCCCTAAAATATTTTCTCCTAAAAGTCCTTTTTCTTCTGCTTGTGCAATGGCACGGCTCAAACGGCTAATGGCTAATGGATATTCCGCACGCACATAAATATATCCTTCTCTAGCACCACATGCCCTAGCGGCTATCATCATTCCTTCGAGCATACGATGTGGATCGCCTTCCATTATGCTTCGGTCCATAAATGCACCTGGGTCTCCTTCATCACCATTACATACGACATATTTTATAGGTTCTGTTTGCCTTTTAACTTGCGACCATTTACGTCCTGTAGGAAATCCGCCGCCCCCACGTCCTCTTAAATTAGAGTCTGAGATTTCACTTACAATATCCTCATCACGCATTTCAAAAAGTGCCTTTTCTAATGCCTTATATCCTCCAAGTGCAATATATTCCTCAATAGAGGTGGCATCAATATGTCCGCAATGTTCTAACACAAGACGTGTTTGTTTTGCATAAAATGGAATCTGAGCTTGTGTTTCATAAGTTTCACCGTTTTTATGATAAACAAGTCGGTCAATACATTCACCTTTTATCAGTGTCTTTTCTACGATTTCGGCGCAATCTTCTACTTTTACTTTTATATATAAATAGCCCCAAGGTTCTATACGTACCAAAGGTCCCATTTCACAGAACCCATGACATCCACTTTTTTTAATGCCGATTGACTTCTCATGAGGCTCTTCTTCTAAACTTACTGAAAAAGGTAAATTTCTTTCTTTCATTATACGTTCAAATTCTTCGTAAATGTGAAGTGAGCCACCTGCTATACATCCTGTACCACAGCAAACTAATATTTTAATGTTTTGAAGCCCTAATGCCTCACTATAACGTTTTCTTGCCTCGTGTAATGCTTCTCTATTTTGTAACATACTACTTCTCCTCCTTTAATTCATTTAAAAGAGTTATAGCTTTCTCTGGCGTCATTGCCCCGTGTACTTCATCATTAATCATCATTACGGGCGCAAGTCCACAAGCGCCTAAACAAGATACAGTTTCAATGGTAAAAAGTAAGTCATCTGTCGTTGTTTTTTCTTCACTAAGTTCCAGCGTTTCCCTAAGCTTATTCAGTATGGGAACTGATTTTCTTACATGACACGCTGTACCATCACATATCTTAATCACATACTTTCCTTTAGGTTCTAATGAAAAGTTTTCATAAAAAGTTGCTACACCATAAATTTTAGCACTACTCATATGTAACTTTTCGGCAAGATAGGGAAATACCTCCTCAGGTATATATCTGTATAACTCTTGTATATCCTGCAAAATACTAATAATATTACTTTTTTCTGAACCATTTTTCTTTAGAATTTCATCCAACTTATCTTGTTCCAAAATAGTTTTCATAGCATCCTCCATTCATAAAAAAGAATCTTACTTTAAAAATACCTTGCCCACCTCACAAAGTCAATGTTTATTTAGAATTTTATTTATTTTTAGTTTAATATGTGTTTATTTTTAGTTAAATTGCCTAAAAGCAAAAATAGGTCAAAAAGTATTTATATACTTTTTGACCTATTTTTATTTACACATCTAGCCATGACTACATGTGTTGTTGTTTCAAGGCATATCTTAACTCTGGTCTCCCAATACAACCACGATTAATAGATACTTCTACTTGCCCCATTTCTTCTAAATAATCCATATACTTCTTAATAGTTACATTACTTACACCAATATAACTTGCCAGCTCTTTTAAAGTCCAACTGCTTTCAGTTACATTTTCTAATGTATGCATTACTTTAGCTAATGTACGATGCTCTAGCCCCTTAGGTAAATTACTTCTTGAACCTTCTCGCTTTTTATAGGTTACATCAATATCTGCTTGCTCTAAAATCACTTTTTGTCTTAGCACTTCATTTTTAATTTCATGTTTTTTAATAGCTTCTTTAAAACGTTCAAAAGAAAATGGTTTTACAAGATAATCTACTGCCCCATATGCAAAGGCTTCTTGAATCTCATCACTATTTTTAGCAGCTGTAATCATAATAACATCTACTAAACATTTCTTTTCTCTTAAATACCTTAAAATCTCTATCCCCGTTGTCATTGGTAGATAAACATCTAATAAGATAAGTGCTATATTTTCCTTACAAATGACCTCAATCGTTTCTTCAAGGGTAGTTACAGGACCTATCGCCTCTATATTGCCTAGTCGTTCTAGATACATCTTATTAATTGCTGCTGACATAGGATTATCTTCTACTATTAGTACTTTTTTCATCATATTGCTCCTCTTGAGTCATTCTACTTATGTCTATGCAATGTTTTTATAGTTTATTTCTATTATATTATTATAACATTATATCTCCATTTTGAAAATACTTCCATTTTTAACATTTCTCTTATTATCTATTTAATAAAACATCCCATAATGCCCACTTCAAAGGGTATATGTTTAAAACTTCTTATTTCCTCCATTTTAAAGTCTAACTTTTCATACCATTTTCTAAGAATATTATTATTAGCAATGGTACCAATCACAATTCTTTTGCCTCCTTTTTCTATAACTGTTTGCTTTATAAAGTCTACCAAAGCTTCACCATATCCTAGATGTCTAAAAGCAGGCAATACACTTAATTTTTGCATTTCATAGGCGCCATCCCTTAGCTTTTCTAGCGCTACAAATCCGACCTGCTTATTTTCTACAAACATTCCATATAGTTCTATGCCTTGTTGTCTTTCATTTTCCAAACGTTCCTTTTTCAAAAAAGCCCCATGCATAGGATTATTTTCATATGTAAAATTAAAATCATCTGCTACTGTACGAAAACTTTCTCTAATTACCTTTGCACTTTCTTCTATTTCTTCCCCTATAATTTCTCTTATAACATATGCTTTCATCTTATTCCCCCTATCCTAAAAATTATTTGTATATTCATTATAGCCTTTCTCACAAAATATACAATATCTTAATATTTTGTAATGAAACTGTCATTGTCAAAAGCCATTTTACAATATACACTAATAGTTAAAGGATGTGAAATAATAAATGTGTAAAAAATTAATATTTTCTGTGATACTAGGGCTCTCTATGGCCTTTTCAATACCAACTTTTGCACAAACAACACTTACAAGTACACGTCATGTTGTTTTGTCTGCAGAAGGAACACCAATTTATTCTCCTGACTATAAAATAGAAGACATCTTGCTCCCTAGGCAGCTTTATATACTACAAGGCACCCCTGAACAGGTAGGACGTTATAACTTATATTTTAAAAATGTTCTTTTATCCAACTCAAAGGTTAACTATATCAATCTTTATGCTTCATCTGGCGCTGCCCTTACAGGCCGCTGGCTTTATAAAGATGTTTTTGAAAATGGTCAGCTTCAAAATAATAACTTTAATCTCTCACTCGAAGCCACTTCCTCAGATGGTTCTACTACTCTAAGTAAAACCATGCAGGTTGAAGTGATTGATAAAACCAACGAAACACCTGTACGTCTTCTAGCCATTGGTGATAGCTTAACGCGTGCCGGTATATATCTCACCCAAATTAAAAGCAATTTACCTAATATAGAAACTGTAGGTACTAGGGTTTATCCTGGCGAAGACTACCCACGTGAAGGACGTGGGGGATGGACTTTTGAACGTTATTTTAAAAACATTAACTCCCAAGATTTAGATAGCCCTTTTGTATTTCCTGTAGATGTAGACGGATATCATTATAAAGGCAATACTAGAGATTGGCAAAATATTTGCTATACTAATCCTAAGTATTACCTCTATGAAGGTTTCCAAAAAATTGCCCGTGGTTGGTCTGATACCGGTGAATATCTCTATGATGAAAACGGCTATTACAAACATCCCGAAATTGGCGATGTTATGGTTGATCCTACACGCCCAGAAGGTCAACAATGGGTAGAATGGAATGGTTTTAATTGGGAAACACGCATGGTGCAACCTACGGAATTTGAATTTAACTTCACAAAATATATGCAACGTTTTGCGGATGCCTTCCCAAATGGCGCACCTACTCATGTCAGTATTTTATTAGGTACAAATGATTTTGGTGTTGCTAACGGCTTTAACAATGTGGACGAGTATTTATCTTATTATAAAGAGGCTATAAACTCAATCCATACATATGACCCTAATATCAAGGTACTTGTTTGTACATTACCCCTAGGACCAAATGAAAGTATGATTGATGATTACAACTGGCGCTATACGAGATTTGATCGTAACACTAAACTTGCCACTTATTACTTACTAAAGACTTTCGATACGGATGAAGCCCTTTCACAAAACACTTATATTGCACCTATGCATTTAAATCTAGATACAACTAATGGTTTTGATTATAAAGAAACAACGGTTCAACTAAATGGTGTATCTACCAATGTACGTGTTCCCGTCAATAGTATTCATCCTAATAATACTATTGGTCAACTTCAAATGGGGGATGCCTTAAGTAGCATCATTCAAAAAACAAGATAACAAATACCAAAAGAGGCACATTACACTAATCTTATACTGGTGTAATACGCCTCTTTTTATATGGAATGGTTATTTTATTCTTCCGCACGATATTGATGCATCTTTGCTCTAAAAAGTTCTGCTGTGGTCGGTGGTGTATACGTAATACAGTTAGCACCTGCTGCTATTGTCGCTTTAATTGTTTCTCCCGAAGAACCTCCTGTCGCAATAATCGGTAGCGTTGGGTACTTATCTCTAATATATTTAACAATTTCAGCTGTTCTTGCTCCACCACTAACATTGATGATATCTGCCCCTGCCTTAATTTTTCCTTCTATATCCGTCTTCTCACTGATTACTGTTGCAATTACAGGGATATCAATATGTTCCTTAACATAAGTAATTGTTTCATTTGGTACAGGCGCATTTAATACAACACCTATAGCACCTTGAAACTCTGCATGCAGTGCAATATTAGCTGAACGAATGCCATGGGTAATCCCCCCGCCTACACCACAAATCACCGGTATATCTGATACACTTAAAATCGCCTGTGTAATCGTTGGTTGTGGGGTAAATGGATAAACTGCGATAACAGCATCCGCATTAGTATTTTTAATAATTGCAACGTCTGTTGTAAATATTAGAGACTTAATATGCTTTCCAAAAATATATATTCCCGTACATAAATCAATTTCTTCTGGTACACGCACATAATTGTTTCTAAGATTGCTTGTTACCTCAGGTATGTAATTATGTTCCATCTTTTTCTCCTTCTCATTCAAGTATACTGAGATTTCTATTATACATGATTTACATAAAAATTCCATATACCTTCTGTAAATTTTCTTTTAAACTCCTTGTTAGTATGTACAGCCTCTTTTCCTTTATTCTTTTTAAATAGGCTTATAGATTTGCCATCTATATAGAGAAAACAACTAAAAACTATGCATAACTAAATTTTATAAATGTGAAATCTATAGAGAAACCAACTAAAAGCTTAAACTATACATATAGGTATATAGGTTTTTCACATACCTAAAAATCATGCATAACTAAATTTTATAAATGTGAAATCTATAGACAAGCTTATAAATAATAATTAGAAGTTTGTACATACTATAAAGAAACAACCTATACACGCGAAGAATCCTTATAACAAATCATGAAAACATACGGGTGTAAAATGTATACTTACAACAACTAAAGGAACTTATTTTGAATGGAGGTTATTATGAAGAAGTTCATCTATTTATTACCTACTTTATCCCTCTTCCTCGCCTTGATATTTATTACCAACTGCGCTTATGCCACTGAAAATACCACACCGGAGGAAAAAACCGTTTATCTCACCTTCGACGATGGCCCTACACCTAAAATTACAGAGGAGCTGTTAGATATTTTAAAAGAAAATGATGTGAAGGCAACATTTTTTATTGTAGGAAAAGAAATCAAGGGGCGAGAAGCAATTTTAAAGCGTATTTATGAAGAAGGACATGGTATAGGTCTTCATACCTATAGCCATGACTTTAAAAAAATCTATCAAAGCGCAGACGCCTTTATTGATGAAATGGACCAAGACTTAAATGCTATTAACGAAGCACTCGGAACTAGCCTTGATATTAAAGCTATACGATTTCCTGGTGGCAGTGCCGGTAGACTTACCAAACAGTGGCTAGAAGCACTCAATCAAAAAGGCTATCAAATTTACGATTGGAATGTTGATTTAGAAGATGGCATCAAAGGTAATCTTGCACCTAGTGAATTTGTACGTAATGCTAAAAAATTCCGTGATAAGAGTCCTCGCAAAATCATCTTAGCACATTGCAATTCCAATAATAAAAATACATGTTGTGCTTTACCTGAGATTATCAAATACTATAAGGAACAGGGCTACACATTTAAAATCATTGATAATACAACACCCCCTTACTACTATCGCATTAAACAATAAATAACAAACAACACAAAAAGATACGACCTATTGCCCGAAAAATTCAGTGCAATAAATCGTATCTTTTATTGTGCAATATGATTATAATTTCATGATACCAAATGTATCTAATATTGAGCTGATTAAAATTGCTACAATACAGATTGGTGCAATGTATTTAATAATTACAACAAATAATTTTTCTTTTTTAAACGCCGATGACTGTTTAACTTCATCGATAATTGTCTGTGGTTTAATAACATACCCCACAAAGATACATGTCAGAAGTGCACCGATTGGCATTAAAATAGCATTTGTTAAGAAATCCATTTGATCTAAGAAAGCAAGACCTAATATCTTGAATTCACTCCAAATCCCATTTCCTAATGAAGAAGGAATACCTAACAAGATTGCACAAGCCGTTACAATAAGTGTTGCTTTCTTTCTATTCCATTTAAATTCATCACAGAAGACTGCTACAACTGCTTCCATAAGTGAAATAGCTGATGTTAATGCTGCAAAGAATACTAATAAGAAGAACACACATCCAATGATACGGCTCATTCCCATATTTTCAAATACTTTAGGTAAAGTGATGAACATAAGTCCTGGACCTGCACCTAATGCAGTTTCATCGCCACCTGAGAAAGCAAATACAGCTGGAATAATCATCATCCCTGCAATGATTGCGATTCCTGTGTCAAATAACTCAATATGTCCTATAGACTTTTCAAGGTCATCTTCTTTTTTGAAGTAAGAACCGTATGTAATCATAATCCCCATTGCTAAAGACATTGAATAAAACATTTGTCCAAGCGCCGCAACAACTGTTTTTATTGAAAACTTAGATAAATCTGGTACTAAGAAATATTTAAGACCATCCATTCCACCAGGTAATGTAATTGAGTAAATAGCCACTACTACTGATAATGCAACAAGAATTGGCATAAAGATTTTACTTGCTTTTTCAATCCCATTTTTTACCCCACGTAAGATTACCACTGCTGAGAACACAACAAATAGCATTTGCCAAAGAATCGGTTCAACAGGCTTTGCAATATAATCTGTAAAATATGTATCCCCAGCCATAGCTGAACCTACACCTGTTACATAAGATACAAAATATTTAATAACCCAGCCACCAATTACGCTGTAATACGGTAAGATTAAAAAAGCCACAATAGCTGCAATGATACCAATAAAGCTATATTTCTTATTAAGTGCACGGTAGGCGCCAATTGGACTTAACCCTGTTTTACGTCCTAATGCAGTTTCTGCTATCATAATTGTGAACCCAAAAGTTACAACTAATAAAATATATACTAATAAAAATATTCCTCCGCCATATTTTGCGGCAAGATATGGGAAACGCCAAATGTTTCCTAAGCCAACGGCTGAACCAGCAGCTGCTAGAACGAAGCCTAGTTTACTTGAAAATTTACTTCTACTCTCCATTTTGATCCTCCATCATACGTCGATATGTTTCGCGCTTATTTTAAAATAATATATCATATAATTTTACACATTACAACAAAATTCATTTGACATAATATTTAGTCTTTTGTTTTATGTATTATTAAGATTGTTCTTATAAATCAAACAATCTCAAGAAAATAAAAAGCTGTCTCATTGCAATATTTGCATTAAGACAGCTTTTTATCTCTATATAATTTATTCTCGATTACTAATTATTAATTAGCTAATAATTTATTGACACCTGCAAGTTTTACACATACACAGAATAAATCCATTGCAATTTGTAACTCATCTGTTGTTGGATAAGTTGGTGCAATACGAATATTACGGTCATGTAAATCTTTTTTGTAAGGGAATGTTGCCCCCGCACCTGTCATTACAACGCCAGCAGCCTTGGCTAATGCTACTGTTTCTTTTGCACAACCTTCATACGTATCAATTGCAACGAAGTAGCCGCCTAATGGTTTCGTCCAGGTTGCAAGTCCCGTTCCTGCAAGTTCTCTCTCTAAAGTTTTTAAAACAATATCAAATTTAGGTTTAAGCTCTTCTGCTAATTTTTTCATATGTACGCGTACACCCTCAGCATTTTTGAAGTAATGTACTGTACGTAGTTGATTGATTTTGTCATGACCAATTGTTTGAATCCCCATATGCTTCTTAATTTCTGCTACATTGCTTAAACTAGATGCCATAAGTGCTACACCTGCACCTGGGAATGTAATTTTAGAAGTTGAGAAGAAGTAATATACGCGGTCTTCATTACCAACTTTTTCAGCAAGTTCAAAGATATCTGCAAGCTTTTCTTCTGCATAAATGTGATGTACCCCATAAGCATTATCCCAGAAAATTCTAAAATCTGGTGCTGCTGTTTTCATAGTTGCTAAACGTTCTACCACTTCATCACTGTAGCAAATTCCTTGTGGATTTGAATATAATGGCACACACCAAATCCCCTTAATGGTCTCATCATTGGCAACAAGATCCTCTACAAGTTCCATATCTGGACCATATTCTTTCATGGGAATCGTAATCATTTCAATCCCTAAATCTTCGCAAATTGCAAAGTGACGATCATATCCTGGACTTGGGCAAAGGAATTTAACAACTGGTAACTTGCTCCAAGGTGTATGACCTTGTGTCCCAAATAAACATAAGCGCACCATTGTATCATACATTAAATTTAAACTTGAGTTACCACCAATAATAATTTTCTCAGTTGGTATATTTAATAACTCAGAGAATAATCTTTTTGCTTCTGGTATACCATCTAACACGCCGTAATTACGTGCATCAAGGCCATCTTCTGTAATATAGCTTTCTAATGCATCTAAAATGCCATTTGTAACATCTAATTGAGAACCTGCTGGTTTTCCTCTAGACATATCTAACTTTAACTGACGTGACATATACTCTGCATATTGCTTTTCTAACTCTTCCTTTAATGCAATTAATTGTTCTTTCGAATAATTTGTAATCTCAGACACTTCTAATTCCCTCCCATTAACTTTACTTACTATAATTATGATATCTACTAACACATTATACATATTGTAACCTATTTTGTGCAATAAATCATCATAAAAATTTCATTTTTTCTAGTTTTTTCGCAAAAATACGCGATTTTATATGTTTCATTTGAAGTTTTTTGAATGAAGCGTCCGTTTTGTCATCACTTATTTTATTTTTTTACTCTTATTTAACAATACTTAATACATATTCTTTAAAAGATTCAAAAGTTGTTTTTTCACTACTTGTTCCTTTATCCATTTTCTGTGCTCTAAAATCATAGCCAACTGATCCATAACTAAATGCACCATATGCAATATAAAGTGTTTGCTCCCCTAAACTAAATGTTGCATGACGCTCACTTACATAAATGCAGAGTTCAACAAGTGATTTCTCATCTTGTCCCTTACTAATAATCTCTACCATATGTTTAAATACATCAAAACCACCTACTAAAGTTTTCATTTGCCCTTCACAAATGTAAAAGACTTGCCCTGTATTATAAAAATATCTTAGACTTCCAAAAGTTACAGTTTTATAGTCATGATTAATTTTTACCTGCTCAATCTCTTTTAAGCTTTCTACCACGCTATGCCAAGTCACACCTTGCTTAACGCCATTATTTTTTACAGTTTGCTTAAAAACCTCTACTGCCGCTTCTAGGTCAGTCTCCTTCTTAATGATTGTATCATTCATTTTTATATTAAATTCTCCATCTTCATAAGCTAATAAAATCTTACTCATTATATGTCTCCTTTATGTCTCAAATTGATAATAATTATTATATCACATTTGTTATTTAATTTATACATAAAAAGAAGGAAGGCTCTTGCCTTCCTTCAGGCTGTAGACAATTAACTTTTCCATAGTATTTTACTAGTCTAGAAATAGAAAACAGAGGTAAAAATGGACCTAAACTGCTCTTTTTACCCCTATTTTAATAGATTTTCTTGAATAATCCTCACTTAATTTGTGAGTTTATTTTGGAAAAATTCATTTGTCAACAATCTGAGAAGGAAGGCTCTTGCCTTCCTTCTTCTACGCTTGACTTAACTGTGCGTCATGAAACATTTCCCAATCCATATATTTATTTAATTCTTTAATGTTATTTAAAATATCTAGCATATAAGGAAAGTCCCTTAATATCCTTAGCATACAACGTTTACAGAAGCGCTCTCGTTCTTCTGGATGCCTTTGCAGATATGACTTATATCCCCATATATGCGTAAATGTTTTTTGCGACGAATGAAACAGTGTTTCTACATCCGAAAAATTATAGATTTCTATATTATGTTGTGCAGCACACATAGAAATAAGTCTTTGTTCTGCAAAAACCATGTAAATAAGAGGATCTCTCGCCTTAGTATTCTTCATAAATTCAATAGCGCATCTTGTGTATTCTTCTTTAAATTCTTCATTATTTATAAATGTAAATGCTGTATTACACGGTAATAACTGCCAATCAAATTGTTCATTCATCTTGTACGTATCTTCTAAGACAAACTTGTCTATTCCCGGATATACTTCTTCTGTTATATCCTCTCTATGAATAACTGTCAGTTCATGTTTAATTAATTCATTAGCTAAACTCTCCCAAATAATAAAGTCTGTATCTAACATCACACACGGTCCACGCTCTTGTCTTAATGCATAAAGCTTACCTGCTGCCCAAAAAGTATAGGGGTCTATTTCCGCATCTACGCTTTCTTCTAAGCTATAATCTATGCCCTTATTCCATATAGATGCTATACCTAACCTTTGATAATACTCATAGCCTGTAAGGTCCGTCACCATTTTTATATCACCATTAAACTGTTGCCATTTTAAAGCCGATAAAATTGTAGTAAGGAGTTCAAAGTCTTCGATATAGTATTCTCCGCTATGCTTTGCAAAAAACGGCCTTGTCCAATTTGAATGAAATGCGTTCATTGACTACTCCCTTTCCTTAAATAAGCTCTAGCCCATAACCGCCTACACCTGATTCTTCACTATCGCTCTCCCAGTAGCTCATATATATATTCCTCCTAAAAAGAGTTTTCTGCTTGTCTGTATACTTGGTTTCGTATACGTCTTAACTGCCCAATATTATCTAACAATATATGTGTAATGTGGTTAAATATATTATAACACTTAATCACTTGTTTTTGAATTCAAAATTATATTTAATATTGTCTCATTTTTTGTATATATTGGCATATTTTTCCCAATTAGAAAGAAACCCATTATAAGTTTAGGCTCTGTTAGAGCCTAAGTTTAAAATATACATCACATCAATAAATTTCTCCCTATGATGCACATTACTAAAGACTATGAAATATTACCTTTTTTACAAGTAATCGATGATCTGCGTTATAAAGCTATTTTTTCTATTACCTATAGTTCCGGACTTCGTTTGTCTGAAGTTCAAAAGTTACATATCCAAGATGTAGCTAGTAAGCAGATGCGTTTATTCATTTATCAGGCTAAAGGACAAAAAGATTTAAACTTAAAGCGAGTGCTTCACATGAGCACTCGCTTTTTGCCGCCAAACTTCAGATAACTTACAATTCATTTTATTGGTTAAGAGTACTGTTAAAGCAATTTTACAAACTGGAATTGGCTGTATTATTTCTTAAAATATAGAGATGTTATTATACAGCGCCGATATAACTGCGCGTAAAATTGGGCATCATTAAAATACCATTTTTATTATAAACTTCAAATACTGCCTTTAATTCCGAAACATAAGCATCATACATATCATCATGTTCTTTAGGGGCATATGATGAGGATAAATTGCGTCCAATAAAGCCCTTTTCATCAAAATACAATGGATTGTCAAATACGCATACTTCAAATTCACCTGTAAAAAAGTCATCAAAAGCGTTATTTTCAATTACACTGCTTATGCCACCCGAAAATCCTTTGAAATCAGTACAATATTTTTTATTTATTGCTTCGTTTAGTTGAATTAATTGAGATTTTTCATCACGGCTATTCCAAACTAAAATAACTTTACCATTAGGTTTCAAAATACGTTGACATTCTTTTTTGAAGGCTTGCTTGTCAAACCAATGAAACGCTTGTGCAACAGTAATAAAATCTATGCTGTTATCGAGAACCTTTGTATTTTCCGCTGTGGCACTTACCGAGATAAATCCCTTAAATCTGTGCAGATTTTCTTCGGCCATATTTCGCATATTTTCATTGGGCTCAACTGCGAAAACCTTACTCCCTTTTAATAATAACTGTTCAGTTAAAATACCTGTTCCAGCGCCCACATCTGCAACAACGCTATCTTTTGTTAACCCAGCATTCGAGTATAAATAATCTATAAAATCATCTGGATAGGAAGGGCGAAACTTTGCGTAAATCTTACCAAGTCCATCAAATCGCTTTTCATTCATTTTAGTTTTATCCTTTCAAATTTTAAATTTATTATAATCCTTAAATTATATATTTTCTATATTAACCCTTCAGAATTTAAAAGAGCTATTGGAAAGGTCCGCAGTTATAGTTCACTGGAATTTGTCTTTATGCTTTACCATATGCTTTATCCAAGATAAGCTTAACAATAAGCGCCATATCATCGTGATATTTTTGAATTTCCATACCCATTGCTTTCATAAAAAGTAATTTTTCCAAAGAAACAACAAGACAGTTTTCTTCCTCAACAGCCTTTTCTCTAAGATAATCATAATCAAATGTGCATATTTGATTCCATATTTCGAAATCAAACTCACAAATCCCTATATCACCATACAAATCCTTGATATTGTTTGGATACATTTCTTTCAACCTTGCATGGTCGCTAGGGTGGACTATCAAATCAATATCTCTCCCCGCTTTTCGCAAGCCATAATATTCCATAGCCATACCGCCTACAAGCAAAGGCTTGTACTCAAAATCAAATTTGAGTTTTTCCAATTTTATTATCATAGCTATTCCCCTTTATAGATTCTAATTTACTCGCTCCTAAAATATCTATTTTATTTAGTTTAGCATGCTTATGAATAAATCTAAATAATCAAATTAATTCATTCAAAATCCTTGGACGACTCAAGAGCCATCGTTTCATCCAATTCAACAATGCCTTCTACATGGCCAACTCTTA
Organism: Cellulosilyticum sp.; assembly: GCF_982396655.1. Taxonomy (NCBI): domain Bacteria; kingdom Bacillati; phylum Bacillota; class Clostridia; order Lachnospirales; family Cellulosilyticaceae; genus Cellulosilyticum; species Cellulosilyticum sp. Next base: position 207,843 of record NZ_CEVXFV010000001.1, read on the forward strand.
TATAAGCCGAATACAATCCAGCAATTTGTGACGCATGTACAATGATGTCTTAACCCAAACACCTACTGCTTTTGCTCTGTTACGCATGCTATCACAAAAAATTAAGGAGCTGTCATGAAATTTTCACATCAGCTCCTCTTATAGTCAATCCTTCTTATATTTCCCTATCCTAACATGATTATTATTTTAAATAACCAGTTAGCTGCAATACCTGCACATAAACCACCTATCGTATGGGCAAAAATTGCTTTTCCTGTTAGCTCTCTGCATTTTAAACTATCCATCATTGCTGTATGCGTACTTAAATAACCGCTCCAGCACATGCACATAGCTGTAAATACAGCAATGTCATTGGCATTTGCAAGACCTTCTTTAATCATATTTGGAATAAGCCCTATGGCTGCACCTGCTGCACCTAATGAAGTAATTGGTACAGCAATAGCTTCTGGTGATGAAAACCCAAATAATGGCTGTAAAATAAATGTCAGCTTTTCTCCGATAACCGGTAACAACCCGATTCCTTCATAAGCCGCACCTGTATAAACCCCCTCTGAACCTGGTCCATTTGTTAACATTAAGACAAATGTACAGATAATAAGTACACCCGGAATAATCGCCATTCCCATACCTACTCCTGAATGCCCGCCTTCAAGCATCGCATTCATAAAACGTTCACCAATACTTCCACTTCTTACTTCTCTATAATTAATAAAATCTGTTTGGTAGCCAATATTTTCTTCACACCACGCCTGCGTACCATAATATGCCTTTGTATAACGCATCATAATTTTAGTACTTACAATACTTCCTACTATAGCACCAATATTTCCAATGACCACTGCAAGGCCTAAATGTTCGCCTACACCTGGAATCCCTACCATAAAAACAGTAATCATAAGTCCCATTCCGAAGGCAGTCCCTAAGTTTGTTAAAGCTGGCAGTTGATATTTCTTGAAATATTGTCTAAATCGCTTGTCATCACAAAGCGTTAAGATCGCTGGATTATCAGAAAAATAAGTTGTGAGTACACTCATAATACTTGCTCCTGGCAAATCATATAACGGTTTCATAAGCCAAGCCAAACCTTTATTAATAAGTGCCAAGCCGCCAAACTCTGTGAGTATTCCTGCAAAGGCTCCTGCAAGTACTGCAATTGCCATAATATAAAATACAGTGTTAATTAAAAGGTCAAAGGATGTATTAAGCATCGTGTTAAACATATTGGATAATCCCATTTTAGTGGCAAGTATACCAAAACCACCAAATGTAAGAACTAAACAAACAATACCTTCCACACTTACCGCCTTTTTGATATGTCCATTTTGCCTATTATCTTCCTTCATATAAATATTCCTTTCTTGTCATCTCATTCTAGCTTATTTGTAGCATATTATAGATTTCACATGTATAAATTTTAGTTCTGCATAACCTTTAGTCATGTGAAATGATTGGGAGAAACCACTCTACCTACATGTATATTTCAAGTTTTAGTTGGTTTCTCTATATAGATTTCACATGTATAATATTTAGTTATTCATAGCCTTTAGTCATGTGAAATCATTGGGAGAAACCATTCTACCTAAATGTATATTTCAGGTTTTAGTTGGTTTCTCTGTATTTGCTCCCTACTATGCACATTATTTGTATTATAGGTTATTTTTGCCATTATCGTCAACTTAATCAACTTTAAATATTAGTGTAAATTATCATAAATAGGTATATAATAAAAAAGACATAAGCCTAGCAAATAATTACGGCTTAGGGAGGAAAAAAATGACTATAATTAATCGTAATGATCCATGTTGGTGTGGCAGCGGACAAAAATACAAAAAATGCCACTTAGCCTTTGATGAAAAGCTTATGCTTTTAGAACGTCAAGGTGAAGAAGTTCCATCAAGACAAATCATCAAAACTAAAGAAAATATTGAAGGCATCAAAAAAAGTGCTGCCCTTAATAATGCTATTTTAGATTTAGTAGGTACTAAAATTCATGCTGGTATGAATACAGAAGAAATCAATACCCTCGTTCATAACTACACTGTTGAACATGGCGGCATTCCAGCACCACTTAACTATTCAGGTTATCCAAAAAGTGTATGTGTTTCAATTAATAATGTAGTATGTCATGGTATTCCATCTGAAAATACCATTTTACAAGAAGGCGACATTGTTAATGTGGATGTAACAACCATCTTAGATGGCTACTATGCTGACGCTTCTCGTATGTACATGATTGGCGAGGTGAGTCCTGAAGCCAAACGTCTCGTTGAAGTTTCTAGAGAGTGTATGATTAAAGGTATTGAAGCCATTAAACCATGGGGCCACCTTGGCGATATTGGTGCCGCTGTCAATGCCCATGCTAAAGCAAATGGCTACTCTGTTGTAATTGACCTCGGTGGTCATGGTGTAGGTAACGATTTCCACGAGGAGCCTTTTGTGCCTCATGTAGGCGTTGAAGGAGAAGGGATGCTTCTCGTACCGGGTATGGTGCTTACAGTTGAGCCTATGATTAATGCAGGCGGCTATGAAGTATACATTGATGAAGATGATGAATGGACAGTTTATACAGAAGATGATTCACTCTCAGCACAATGGGAACATACCATACTCATCACAGAAGATGGCGTAGAAATATTAGCTTATTAGACAACAAAACTAAAATAAGGTACTATGAAACTATTGCTAGTTTTATAGCACCTTATTTTTATACACTTTACTAACTATAATTTAACTTCTATGGCTACGCCATAGTGGTCAGACACCACCGCTCTATTGATGCCGTTAAATATGACCTCGGATTTTATCACTTGTACTGGCCTATTTGTAAAAATACAGTCCAGTCTCAAGCCTACATTATTTTCTTCCCATCCATGAATTTTACCTTGTACTGTAATGCCGCTATCTTTAGTTGCTGCAAGATGATACGTATCTAGCCAACCAAGGTTTTGCATATACTCATACCCTTTACCTTTTACATTAGCATTACTATTGAAATCCCCCATTAGAAAACTTCTTCTTGATTTATTTAATTTTTTATTTAAACAATCAATTTGATTCTTAACAGGTTCTTCCTCATCATCCCACCAGCCTAGGTGACAACTATATAAATCAATTTCTTCACCTTGATAGCGTATAGTGGCTCTTACAATTTTTCTGGCCTTCCAATTTAAGGTGTCTTCAATCTGACTTACAAAAAAGCTTTCCTTACGCACAATGGGATGTTTACTCAGTAAACATAATCCTTCTTCATAAACCTGAAAACCAATATGTGAAAAATCCCATACCACTTCATATTTAGGTCCATTTAATTTCTGTAATGCTTCTTGAAGAATCACCATATAATTATCACTTTTTAAATTGTCTTTAAACTGCTTGCCTAACATATGTTGGCTTACCTCTTGCAAAGCAATCACGTCAAAATCTTCCGCTTTAATAACTTGGGCCAAGTAGTTAATCTTATCTAATTGATGATCTTCCTGCCAAGAATGACAGTTTAAAGTTAATATTTTCATGCCATTATACTCCTAACACATCCTGAATATGAGATTTTAAAACATCTGCCTTTGGCCCATAAATTGCTTGGACGCCGCAGTCCTTGATAATAAGTCCAAGTGCACCATTTTGTTTCCACGCTTCTTGTGTACCTACTTTGTTTATATCTTTAACTGTCACACGAAGTCTTGTCATACACGCATCTACATCTTCAATATTTTCTTTACCACCTAAGAGGGCAATAATATTCATTACTTGATTATTACCTTCAACCTTTTCTAAAGCAGTGTCTTCTTCATTTTCCTCATCCGTATAATTACCGTTACGACCTGGTGTACCAATATTTAACTTTTTAATTAAGAAATTAAATACACCAAAATTAAGGAAGAAGAATACAATACTTGTCACAATGAAGTTAATTACATCCATACCAATGCCTGCACTAATCATCATAGGAATACGTGTGATAAATTCAATACACCCAAAAGCATGTACTCTCAAGTTAATAATGTCTGCAAGGGCAAATCCAATGCCTGTAATAATTGCATAAACAACATATAAAACTGGTGAAACAAACATGAACATAAATTCAATCGGTTCTGAAACACCTGTTAAAAATACTGCAAGTCCTGCTGATAAAAACATTGTTTTGTACTTTGATTTTTTATCTGCATCTACATTACGATACATGGCAAGGGCAATTCCACCAAGTGATGCAGTTGATAAAATAACTTGACCCACTTTAAAACGTGCTGGTGTAACTGTCTCTAAAAGATTACTATAAGCTGTCATATCGCCTGCTGCTTTTAAGTTGTTAAGGTCTGTAATCCAAGCAAGCCATAATGGGTCTTGCCCTGCCACAACTTGTCCTGCTGCACTGCCAGTAAGCATTGTATATACGCCGCCTAACTCCGTATAGTTCATAGGTACTGTCAGCATATGGTGAAGTCCAAATGGTAATAACAGTCTTTCAAGTGTCCCATATACAAATGGTGCTAAAACAGGCGCCGTATCTTGTGAAGTCGCAATCCATTGACCAAAGCTATTAAGGCTCCCTTGAATAAATGGCCAAATAACAGATACAATGATTGCTACAACTGTTGACCCCAAAATAACTACAAAAGGTACAAAACGTTTACCATTAAAAAATGCTAATGCAGGTGGTAACTTATCAAAGTCATAATATTTATTATACAGATATGCCCCTAAGAAACCTGAAATAATTCCTACAAACACACCCATATTTAGTGCAGGTGAACCTAAAATAGAAGTAAAATAATCACCTACTATCATTTCATGACCTAATAAGCTTGTTACTCTAGCTGTTCCATCTGCTAACATATCACTTGTCACACCAAATATTGCACCTGTAATGCGATTTATTAATATAAATGACAGCAGTGCTGCAAAGGCTCCGCCTGCACGTTCCTTTGCCCAAGAACCACCAATCGCTACTGCAAATAGGATATGCAAATTCCCTATAATTGCCCAACCGATATCTTCCATTACACGCGCAATTGTTTGAATAATTGCTGCATCAAAGTTCATACCTAAAAGTTTTGCAAGGGAAATCATAATTCCTGCTGCTGGCATAACTGCAATTACAACCATAAGTGCCTTTCCAAATTTTTGCCAGAAATCAAATGAAAACACTTTACTACGTTTAATTTGTGCGATCATCCTTGTACCTCTCAATGCTAGTATTTTTATTAGTCGATATGTTGTTACTTATTCCTCATTAACGTAACTTATAAAGTCTTGCCTCATAAGGTCTTAAAACAAGCTCTTCACTTACTTCCTTGTAATTATTAAGGATGAGCTGTGCTTCTTCTGGCACTTCCTTAGTGACTGCTTCTCGCTTTGTTAAGTTACAAATGATTAAAAATTCGCCTTCCTCATCTTTTCTTGTATAAGCGTAAACTTGTGGATTCATTTCATCAACAAGCGTACACTTACCATTTATAAAGGTTTTATAACTTTTTCTCAGTTTAATAAGTGATTTATAAAAATTAAGGATAGAATCTTCATCTTTTAATTGTGCTGCCACATTAATTTGTTCATAATTAGGGTTCATCTCAAGCCAAGGCTTTCCTTTTGTAAAGCCGCCATTAGCACTAGCATCCCACTGCATAGGGGTACGTGCATTATCTCTTGATGCATGCCATTCATGGCGAAGCGCCTCTTCTTCATTCATACCCGCTTGTATATGTTTAAAGTAACGATTATGTGTTGCGACATCATTATAACAATCAATCGTCTTATAATGTACATTCGTCATACCGATTTCTTGTCCTTGATAGATAAATGGTGTACCTTGTTGCATAAAGTACATCATCGCTAATGCCTTACTACTTTCTGCCCAATAGTTTTCATCATCTCCCCATTTAGAAACAACACGTGTTATATCATGGTTTTCAATAAATAATGCATTCCAGCCTTTTCCATATAAAGCATCTTGCCATTTACTTAAAACCTTTTTAAGCGCTAATATATCTAGTTTTTCTTCCTCTTCTTGATCCCAAAGATCTAAATGCTCAAATTGGAAGACCATATCGAATTTACCATTTGTATCTCCTACCCAGAGATGCGCATCTTCAGCACTTACACCATTAGCCTCACCTACTGTTAAGATATCATACTTTGCAAAAGTATTTTCTTTAAGTTCACCTAAAAATTCATGAATACCTTCTACATTCATATGCTTATCAAAAGATGATACATACTGTAAATTATCTGGATTTGGCATATCCTTTAGACCTGGTTCCTTTTTAATATGGCTAATTGCATCTACTCTAAAACCATCAATGCCTTTATCTAACCACCAATTTACCATTTCAAAAAGTGCCTGTCTTACTTCTTTATTTTCCCAATTTAAATCTGGTTGTCGTTTACTAAATAAATGTAAGAAGTATTCATCCGTTGTGTCATCATATTCCCATGCAGAACCGTGGAAAATACTTTCCCAGTTATTTGGCTCCTTACCTTCTTTACCTTCTCGCCAAATATACCAATCTCTTTTCTTGCTATCCTTAGAGGCTCTAGATTCAATAAACCATGGATGTTCATCTGAAGTGTGGTTAATTACAAGGTCCATAATCAATTTCATGTCCCTTTTATGCACCTCATTAAGAAGCTCATCTAACTCTTCCATTGTGCCAAATTCTTTCATAATCGCCTTATAATCACTAATATCATAGCCGTTATCATCATTTGGTGACTGATACATCGGACAAATCCAAATTACATCCACACCTAAATCTTTTAGATAATCTAATTTTGACATAATTCCTTTAATATCACCAATACCATCACCATTCATGTCCATAAAACTTCTTGGATATATTTGATAACCTATTGCTTCTTTCTTCCAGCTCATATCTTCCTCCTGTGCAACCGGTTTTATTGCAATTAAAAAATTTTTTCTTGAGTTTATTATATCACTTGGAAACGGTCTGTGCAACCGTTTCCATTATTTTTTATTTAAAAGATTGGCGACGTACTAATTTTGTCTCAATAATTGCATGTTCATGCTGTTTTTTATCGCTTTCAAGATACTCCACGAGTAACTTAGCTGCTGCATAACCTAACTTGTTGCCATAAATTTCAACAGAACTTAATGATGGTTTTTGATATTCTGCAAGTGCTGTATTGTTAAATCCAATGATTGCTTTACCTTTAATATTCTTTTCTTCTAAATACTTATTAACCCCAATAGCAAGCAAATCATCTGTCGCAATAATTGCCGTTGGCAATTCACTTAGAAGCATCTCTTTCATCGCTTCATAGCCTATCTTTTCTGTAAAATCATCGCCGTGATAAGTAAGCTTTTCATCAAATTCTATACCGTGCATCTCTAATGCTCTTTTATAACCTTCTAAACGGTCTTTTGAAACTGTCCATTTTTTCTTCGCACTAATAAATGCAATTTTCTCATGTCCTTTTCTAATAAGCTCTTCAACAATTTCATATGTTGCCCCAAAGTTGTCATTATCTACCCAAAGCGCTGAGGTTTCTCTTCCTGGTCTTCCTATCACAACAAAAGGGAATTTAGCTTCTCTTAACTTCTTAATTGTACGGTCATTTTCTTCTGATTTTAAAATAATAATACCATCTACTGCACCATTTGTACTAAACTCTTGGATATTACGTTCTTCTTCTTCATCTTTTCCAAAGGCATACATTAAAAAATACTTTCTTTCTTGTGCATATACACTAATCCCTAGCATCATTTGAATAAAAATAGGGTTTCCGAAAGAAGCTTCTACGTCAATTGGTAAAATAACACCTATTGTTTTCGTTTGATTCTTAGCAAGGTTCCTTGCCATAATATTAGGCTTATACCCTAATCTTTCAATTACTTCATTAACTTTTCTTTTAGTTTCTTCACTAATACGTTCGTTATTGGAAAGCACTCTAGAAACAGTGGATTTCGCTACGCCTGCTTCACGGGCTACATCATTTATTGTTACCTTCACTTTTCCTTCTCCTCTTATTATAATATTTTTGATTATACCCTATTTCCCCGCTTTTATCCAATATTGTCTTTAACTAAAAATAGACTGCGCCATTTTGCCCAGTCTACACATTAATAATGATTTATTTTATTAAATTAATCTAATCACTTATTTTTTTCATCCCTGCTCAGTACAGCCCCCATAAACATTCCTGTAAATAGCATCCCTGAAATAGCTATAATCGATGTAATAATCTTTGCTAAACTTGTACTTGGTCTAATATCTCCAAAACCTACTGTTGTAAAAGTTACAATCAGATAATAGAATAAGTCCACCATTGCCTCTTTTGTTAAATGCTCTGCTGCAATAAAGTGATGGGCTTTTACATTCATATAAAATTGCACAAATACAAGCAGTGCATATAAATTCATTAAAATAATACCCAACCATGTTAAAATACTTTTTATCTGCACCTCTTTACTAAGATGCAGGCCCTTCCCTATCACAATATGTATAATCTCACCATACACTATACAGGTACTTAATAGCAGTGTTAAAAAGGTAAGATGAATTTCAAATACGCTACACATCTTAGGCATATGCCATAAAATAATCAGAGGTGCACAAATAGCAAATACCCCATTTAAAGTCAGCATCCTACTATATGTCTGTAACCAATCTAATGTTGCCACCATTACCTTGATAAGCCATGTACCTACAATGAAGGTTATACCAAAAACAACTATTCCTTCTGTATAAGAGGCTATTCTAAGCGCATTTAACATGCTGATTATGGTCACTACCATAACTTGTAACAGACCAGCTAACCGTTCCCCCTTGTCTTTACTCCTGCAATATGGCATTAACCACTCTATCAATGGACTCTTTTTGTTTCTTTCTATTTTGTACTTGAACGGGACATTCTCTGTTAAGCCCACAGTTTTACCATGTGCTATATACCATATCCCTAATAACCCTATGAGCAGCACTATATACATATTCTTCACACTTTCTCATGTTTTCTTTCTTTCATTATATTCCTTTTTTTAAAAAACATGACAAGCCCGAGTAATGACTGTTCCTTATAAGTGTTTATCCTTAAATATAGACTTTTAACGACTTTGCTTCTTTTCTCTGTCTTAGTTTCCTTAAAGTTCTAGCTTCTATCTGTCGTATGCGTTCTCTTGTAACATGAAATACTTTCCCAACTTCTTCAAGTGTCCAAATTTCTCCATCTTCAAATCCAAATCTTAGTTTAATAATTTTCCGCTCACGCTCTGATAGGCTAGAGAGTATTTCCTCGATTTCATCATGCAGCATCGTACATTCTGCTTCTTTGTATTGATCTGATATATTGTCATCTGCAATAAAATCAGCTAAAAATGAATCTGTCTCTCCCCCTATAGGTGTTTCTAGAGAAACCGTATCATGATATAAAGGAAGTATCTCTTCTATCCTTTCAATGCTCATGTCCATCATCTCGGCAATTTCAAAAAGCGCTGGGTCTCTATTATAGTCTGTAATGAATTGTTGAGACTTACGTCTTATTTTATTCATAGTATCTTGTAAATGTACTGGCACTCTAATATTCTTCGATTTATCTGCAATAGCCCTAGTAATTGCTTGACGAATCCACCACATGGCATAGGTGCTGAATTTATAACCTTTATGATAATCAAACTTTTCTACAGCCTTAATAAGTCCTATATTCCCTTCTTGAATTAAATCTAGTAAAGATAAGCCACTCCCTTTTACATATCTTTTAGCCACACTGACAACTAACCGTAAATTCGCATTGGTTAACTCTTCCTTGGCACTTAAATCTCCTTGCTCCATACGAATAGCCACCGCCAATTCTTCCTGGGCTGTTAACAGTGGAATTTTACCTATTTCCTTTAAGTACATACGTATAGAATCTTCTGTCATATCTTCAGTTAATTCTTCTGTTATTTCTATTTCTACTACTACTTCTTCTACCATTTCCATTTCTACTTCTTCCGCTATTTCCACTTCTTCCTTCATCATAACTGAGTTTTCATATAGCTTATGATTCTGGACGGCATCATGGGGACTAGTATATACAACCAAACGTTTTACTTCTTTATCTTTTATCATAACTCTTAATCTCTTCCCATTTTTTATTACAAGCGCGTACATATACCATAAAAAAGGAGCTGTCAGCAGCCCCTTTTTTATAAAATGTTCTAGGTTATTCTAAATACCCATCCATTTTATATGCATTATATTGCTTTCTAATTTTTACAATAAGTGCTCCATCTGGCTGCTCTATTGTTTCTTCAACCTTGTATTTTACATTGCCCTTATCTAACTTATTGCAATAAATTTCAAAATCTCGTTTTGGATTTGCATCATTCATTGCATCAAATCTTATTGTTTGTAACAAACAAGCACTCATTATTCTTCTCACTTTTAATCTCCCTTTCTCATTTTATCTATATAGTAGAAACAGCTTCCTTAGCAAGCTGTTTAACTCTGTTTACAATAAACGCCTTAACTTCACTTTTGTCCATTCCCAGTGCAATTGCTAATTCATTGTAAAGATGCTCCTCTGCCATTTGAAAATACTTTTTGTCTCCCATAATCGCTTTTTTCCCTGCTGCAAGTCTTGCCTTTTGATTAAGATACGTTGTTTTTATAATTCGAACAAGTTGTTTACAATCACAACTACGTAATGCTTCTTTATATAAGATTTCTTTTTTCTTGTCATCATCTACTACAAAGATTTCAATATCTGGTATCTCATCTACAAGTGCCTGTGCTTCTTCTTTTGTCAAAATAGGCCTCATGATAATCTTTTCATTATCTACAGGTGTAAATACTGTACTTTCGCTGGCGTAAACGGGTCTTAATGTATAATACATGGTCTCTTTCTCAATACCACTTACCTCCAAGGGCCCCACTTCTTCCACCTTGCAGACACCATTGGCACCACAAATCATATAATCTCCAACATTAAACATGATACGTGATTCTCCTTTACTTATTAAATCTCTATATATATTGTATCAAATTAATTGGCTTTTTGTAAGAAATTTTTGTTTTTTATTATAAAATCCGTCTATTTTTACGCATATACTACCCCTTGTTTTTTGTGCACTTTTACCATACACTATCACTTATTTCATTATACAAAGAAAAGCAAAAACACAGGGATACTCGCCTTAACGCCCTGTGTTTTTGCTTTTTATACTTCTTCAGATATAGCCTTCTTTAACTGCATTTTAAAATACTTAATCATCCCATTTAGGTCTTCCATATCATAATAACCCTTATTCTTTAATGCCATAGCACCTGATAAATTTCCTAGGCAATGACCTAAATGATAAAACCTCATTCGCTCTTCATCCATTGCCTGATTAACAATTTTCTCATAACTTGTGCCAAATCGAAGCTTTAAGAAGCTGGCTTCCTCTTCTACATCCCCATACTTAGCACCTTCAATGTCAATTAAAAAAGCCTCATTATTTTTATTGACCATCACATGATTAGGTCCTAATTCTCCGTGAATAAAGGTATATTCTTTTCTTGGCTTTATTTTTTTAGCCAATTGTTCTACTTTTTCTTCTAACACTTCATACATTTTTTTATTTAACTGATCCATTTCACTTAAGTATGCAACATCTCTTTTTACCCCTTCCAAAGAAAATTCAATGATATTAAAGTCATATGCCTGTAAATGCTCTAACTGTCCTACTGTTTCACATTTAATACAATGCAGTTTTTCTATGTTCTCCGCCAAAGAAGCCAATACCTGCTCTAGTCGATGCGGGGCGTTGTTAATCACTTCATCCATATCCGTTCCATCTATATATTCTGCAAAAGCATAGGCATACTGCTGCTCATTTTTATTTCTATCCATATAATATAACTTAGGGACACGCACACCTACTTCACACATCTTGTAATTATTTAATTCAAATAACTTTGCACTACTCGATAAGAAAATATCATTTTCTTCATCATATGAAAAATAAGAGGTTGCTTGGTCCCATATGTAAATCACAAAATTAAAGCCATTTTGCGTTTTTGCCAAATAAGTATGTTTCTGTGCTCCCCCTAATAACCGTTCCATGCTTTGCAGTTCATACCTATTCCCAAAGACTTCTTTAACCTTTTGCATCATGAATCTTCGTAAATTTTCCATATCTCCTGCCCCTATCATTTTATATCTCCTTATTCTATCGCTTCATACTTAAAAAATTTCATAAACAATAAAGCTATCATAATAGGTGGCAGTGAACCTAATAAAACCATTATCCCACCTTGTCCTATACTCATATTCATACTTAAGACAGAATTGCCACCTACAAAACACTGCCCAATAAACGAAGAGAGCCAATCTACTAATCCATGTACAATTATAACTGCCCATAAGTTTTTGCAAAGTATATATATGACTGCAAATAATACCCCCGCTACTGCTGCATTAATGGTTTGAACAGCTACTGTTATAGGGTCCATAAAAAAGAGATTGGGTATATTATTTAATGTTCACTATGTTCTATGTTAAGCTGAGTAAATATAGCTTCTTTTCCATTAGAATCTACTGCATATAAACCAATCATTACCCCTGTAAAGCCTCCAGCCACTTCTGAAGAAAGATATCTTGTATCAGCATGCCCCATATTGATAAGTTGCTCTTGTGTTTTCACAAAAAAGTTATAGCCATATGCATCTGCTTCAACAATTAACTGTACTTCTTCTTTCCCAATAGACTGAATCTTTTCTTCTTTAGAAATACATCCTATTGTTAGCCTTAATACTGCATTGCCCCCTTGATCCATATATAAATCATAATGATGCTTTTCATCTTCAAATAAAGTCACGCCAGTTTCCTCACATTCACTTTGCACTTTACAAGAGATATTCATCTCAAACTCACTTTGACGTATAGCTACAAAAGTTGGCGTACCCCCATTAAATAGGGTGTCCACGTTTCCTTTTAACTTCAGATAATCTTCACCAAATTCATAGTTTTGCGCCTCATAGGTTCTTAAAAAGCACCATTCCTTATGCTCATTAAGATTGCAAAACGTTTTTGTAAATGAGAGCTTTTGAGGCGCGAAGGACACACCTGGCACATCATATGTGAGGTGCGCTGTGCCATCTCCCATGTAAAACCAGCCCTCTTGCCATGTTACTGGTACAAGCACGCACTCCCTACCTAAATGATGATAAGCTGCCCACTGTCCTGCTTGTCTAAAAGCAAGATGCATAAACCACCACTGACCATCTTTTCCTTCTATGATGTCCCCATGACCCGCTCCTTGTAAAATGTAACCGCCTAAATTACGATTAGTCAGTACAGGATTGTTCTTAAATGGCTCAAATGGTCCCCACATACTTTGGCTTCTTGCATAGTTCACCATATGGCCATATTCTGTGCCGCCCTCAGCATCTAATATGTAATAATATTCCCCAATCTTATATAAATGAGGTGCCTCTATAAATCTTCCTCCTGTACCATGCCAAAGTGGTTTTGTATCACTCAGCTTTTTCCCTGTTTCAATATCTATCTCACACATTTGTATAAAAGAAGAAATCCCTAAATCATCATAGCCATTACTCAAAAAGTAAGCTTTATCTCCTTCAAAATAAAAGGATGGATCAATGCCATCTTGTTCAACCGTTATAGGCTCAGACCACTCACCATATATATCATCTGTATATACATAAAAATTCACCTTAGTTGTTGCATTCGTTGTTACCATATAAAATCTACCCTTATGATAACGTATAGTCGGTGCAAATATACCGCTACAACTTTGGGTACCTGTTAAATCAATTTGGCTTGTACGCGTTAAACAATGCCCAATTTGTTTCCAATTTACCATATCCGTACTTTCAAAAAGAGGTACCGCTGGAAAGTACTGAAAAGAACTGCATACCATATAATATTTATCTCCTACACGGCACGCACTTGGATCTGGATACATTCCTCTTAATACTGGATTTTTATATTCCACAATAAATCTCCCCCATTTTCATCTCATCATATTATTATTTATTTCTCTTATTACTTTACATGGATTACCTACTGCTACAACATTAGCTGGTATATCTTTCGTCACCACGCTTCCTGCACCAATCACACTGCCATTTCCAATTGTTACACCTGGCAAAATAATAGCACCTCCACCAATCCAGACACCTTCTCCTATTGTAATCGGTAACGCATAGGTTCTACAAAAATATTCTCCACTTCTTTCATCCCAATTTGGTGTTAACCTTTCTTCTAACTCTACTGGATGTGTAGAAGTATACATCTGTACATTAGATGCAATCAAAGTATTACTGCCAATTGTAATTTTATTGCAATCCACTAGCGTACAATTCATATTAATAGACACATTATTTCCTATATGAATATGACACCCATAGTCACATATAAATGGCGCCCCTATGGAAACATTTTTTCCAACACTCCCTAGCATTTCAAGTAAAATCTGCCTTTTTTCCTCTTTTTGTTCATATTGCAACATATGATACTTTCCTAACAACCTTCGTGTTTTTGCCTTATATTCCAAAAAAATAGGTGCATGACAATCATAAATTTGTCCTGCAAGACACTTCTCCAATTCAGTCAATTTATTTTCCCCTCCTATCATTCTTCTGACCACGCTGCGTCATTTCTCATCCTCATTTCTATATTCCCTAAAAAATTATCTCATCTTATTTTACACGTATATTCTAATTATTTAAATATTTTTATTAACTCATCAACTTGTTCCAATTAACTCATTCACTTCTCTTCTCATCTTACGGCTGTCATTACAAGATAGTTATGCAATAAAACGAGTCCCTCACCTGCCAGTCTACCTTGGAAATAATTTGATGACACGCTTAGTGAAGGAATATAAAGCGTTTTTAGGCAGATTTTCTGAACGAAGTGAGTTATCTGCCGTTGCTTTGTATTCCGAACTTAGCGTAGCACAATAAAACGAGTGCTCACAAATTACATAGAGTGTAGCTGGTGGGTGAGGGACTCATTTGCGGCCCTTTACTGCATTCCCACTATCTTATACCGATTACAATCTCGATTTAAAATCCTCATACCCGAATTTCTTAATCACTTGTAATCCTTTTTCTTCATTATAAAGGCATATTGAAGGAAGATTAATGCCATTAAAAGTATTATTTTTAACCATTGAATAAATCGCCATATCACAGAATACTAATCGATCGCCTGCCGCTAGTGGTTTATCAAAAGAGTAATCTCCTATCACATCACCCGATAGACAAGTCTGGCTGCCTAAACGATAAGTATAAACCTTTTCACCTGGCTCACCTGCTCCTATGATTCTTGGACGATACGGCATTTCTAAAACATCAGGCATATGGCAAGCTGCTGATGTATCTAATATTGCAATATCGATGCCATTCTTCATAGTTGTGAGTACTGTGGAAACTAAATATCCTGTGTTTAATGCTACAGCTTCACCTGGTTCTAAATAAACTTCAATATTGTATTTGTTTTTAATAAACATAATACAATCAATTAACTTTTGGATATCATAATCTTCACGTGTAATATGATGACCACCACCGAAGTTAATCCACTTCATCTGATGTAAATAGTGTCCAAACTTTTCATCAACTACTTTTAAAATACGTTCAAGTGTATCTGAATTTTGCTCACACATAGCATGGAAATGAAGACCTTCAATACCTTCTAATGACTCTGGCTTTAAGTTAGCCAATGTTGTTCCCATACGTGATCCTGCAAAGCAAGGATTATAAAGATCTGTTTCAACTTCTGCATATTCTGGGTTAATACGAATACCACAACTGATATGATGGTCAGCATTTTGAATGCGGCTACGATATTTTTCCCATTCTTCACATGTATTAAATACAATATGACCACAGTATTTCATAATCTCATCAAATTCATCTTCGCGATATGCAGCTGCATAAATATGCACCTCTTTACCCATTTCTTCATAGCCTAATCGTGCTTCAAAGAGTGAACTTGACGTCACCCCACTTAAGTACTTCCCGATAAGCGGGAAAGTACTATACATGGAAAATGCCTTTTGCGCTAAAAGAATATGGGCGCCTGTGCGGTCTTCCACCGATTTTAGAATTTCTAAATTTTTAATAAGGAGTGCCTCATCCACCACATAGCTAGGTGTTGGGACCTTGTTAAAGTCTAATGCCATCTCGTTCTCCTTAATCTACAAATTTAGGGTCAAATGATTCTTTCCATGGTAATCCCCATTCATTTAAAGCGTCCATGAATGGATCTGGATTGAATTCTTCTACATTATAAACACCTGGTTTTTTCCATTCACCTTTAAGGAGCATCATGGCACCAATCATAGCTGGTACACCCGTTGTGTAAGAAATAGCTTGTGAACCTACTTCTTTGTAACATTCTTCATGGTCACATACATTGTATACATAGTAAGATACTGGTTTGCCATCTTTGACACCACGGTAAATACATCCGATGTTTGTTTTACCTTTTGTACGTGGTCCAAGTGATGCTGGATCTGGAAGTACTGCTTTTAAGAATTGTAAAGGTACAATTTGTTTGCCTTCAAATTCAATTGGTTCGATAGATGTCATCCCAACATTTTCTAAAACTTTTAAGTGTGTTAAGTAATTTTGTGAGAATGTCATAAAGAAACGAATTCTTTTGATGCCTGGCATATTAAGTGCAAGTGATTCTAATTCTTCATGATGTAAGAGATACATATCTTTTTCACCGATTTCTGGGAAGTCATAAACACGTTTGATTTCCATTGGCTGCGTTTCTACCCACTCACCATTTTCAATATAGCTACCTTTTGCAGTTACTTCACGGATATTAATCTCTGGATTGAAGTTTGTAGCGAATGGATAACCATGATCCCCTGCATTTGCATCTAAGATATCAATATAGTGAATTTCATCAAAGTAATGTTTTAAAGCATAAGCAGAAAATACCCCTGTTACACCTGGGTCAAATCCACAACCTAAAATAGCTGTAAGACCTGCTTTTTCAAAACGTTCTCTATAAGCCCATTGCCATTTATATTCAAATTTAGCGGTATCAAGTGGTTCATAGTTTGCTGTATCTAAATAATGTACACCTGTTTCAAGACATGCGTCCATAATTGTAAGGTCTTGATATGGTAATGCCACATTAATAACGATTTCTGGTTTAAATTCATTAATAAGGGCTACTAATTCTTCTACATTGTCAGCATCTACTTGTGCTGTTTGAATTTTAGTTTTGCCGCCATCAAGTTTTGCTTTTAAGGCATCACATTTTGATTTTGTACGGCTTGCGATACAAATCTCTTCGAATACCTCAGAATTTTGACAACATTTATGTACTACTACGCTAGCTACACCACCAGCACCAATAATTAGAGCTCTACCCATTAATTTAATCCTCCTAAAATTTAATAATATATATACTAAACGTTAAACTCATAAAGACCTTACGTTTATAGCAATTTAATAGTGTCTCATTTATTTTAATAAATCTAAGATATAGTTAGGAAGTGCAAAACTTCCACGATGAATCCATGTATTATAATACTTTGTATTAAGGCCAAATTTTTGCCATGCATCCTCTTGTAAATCTTTAATCGGATGCAACCTCTTCGACGCAAAGCCAAATAACCATTGTCCTGAAGAATAGGTTGGAATATTAGCACTATAGAACTTTGTTACTGGAAATATATTCACAAGCTTTTCATATGCCATTTCAAGTGAATTGGCATGCATTTGATAATATGGACTTTCATGCTGATTAATTAAAATCCCATCTTCTTTAAGTGCTTTATAACAGTTGCCATAAAATTCCTTAGTGAAAAGCCCTTCACCTGGTCCAAATGGATCTGTAGAATCCACTAAGATTAAATCATACTCATTTTGTTTTCCACGTACGAATCTTAGGCCATCTTCAAAATACAGATGCACTCTTGGATCATCTAATTTACAGGCTGTCTGCTGTAAATAGGTCCTACAAGCTTTAACTACCATCTCATCAATTTCAACAAGATCAATATGTTCAATAGTCTGGTATCTTGTAAGTTCTCTTACAGTACCACCATCACCACCGCCAATAACTAACACCTTTTTCGTATTAGGATTTACCGCCATTGGCACATGTACCATCATGTCATGATAAATAAATTCATCACGCTCTGTTACCATCATTAACCCGTCTAGTGTGAGAAAAGTACCAAACTCATAAGACTTCATAATATCAATACGTTGGAATTTACTTTGCTCCGAACACAAGTGTTTATCAACTTTAATTGAAAACTTCACATTTGGACTATGTTCCTCTGTATACCATAATTCCATTTTCCCACTCCTCTCATAGTTTCTAGATCTATACTTCTTATTCTTGAATCACAATATTGATACGTTCTATATTAATATCTTCTGTCCCTGTTAAGAAGCAGCCTTTCTCCTTTGCATAAGCGATATAATTTAAAATATCCCTTGTGATTCCTTCACCTGGTGCCAAAATTGGGATACCTGGTGGATAGCACATCACAAATTCGCTGCAAATCTTCCCTTCACTTTCATTAATGGGAATAGATTTTTTAGGTGAATAAAATGCATCCTGTGGTGTCATTGCCACAATAGGATCGATATATTCATGGTCAAACATGCCGCTCTTATCATTTGTATGTAAACGTTTAATCTCAGATAAAGCTGAAATTAATCTTTCAATATTGAGTTCTTTGTCGCCTACTGAAATTATAGCCAGTACATTTCCAATATCTCCAAACTCTATCTGAATGCCATAATCATCTCTTAACATGTCATAAACTTCAATGCCGGCAAGCCCAATATCACGTGTATGAATTGATAGCTTTGTTACATCAAAGTCATATACTGTATCGCCATTAATAATCTCTTTTCCAAAGGCATAATAACCGCCTATTTTGTTAATTTCTTCTCGGGCATAACTTGCAAGTTCCATCACACGGTCAAAAATAGCTTTCCCATTGATTGCTAGATTTTTTCTTGAAATATCTAGTGAGGACATTAAAAGATAAGAACCACTTGTTGTCTGTGTCAGATTAATAATTTGTCTTACATATCCTTCGCTCACTTCATTGTTAATCAGTAAAAATGAGCTTTGGGTTAGTGAGCCACCTGTCTTATGCATACTAACAGCTGCCATATCTGCACCTACACTCATAGCTGACGCGGGCAGTGCTTCATTGAAATAAAAATGTGTGCCATGCGCTTCATCCGCTAAAACTAACATACCATGTTCATGTGCAAGTTCAGTAATTGCCTTAAGAGGTGAACAAATTCCATAATAAGTTGGATTGTTAACAAGTACTGCTTTTGCATCTGGATTTTGTAAGATTGCACGCTTTACATCTTCATAAGACATTCCTAGTGGAATACCCAATTCTTTATTCACACCAGGGTTCACATAAATTGGTACAGCACCACATACAACAAGCGCATTGATTGCACTGCGATGCACATTTCTCGGCATGATAATCTTGTCACCACGTTTACATGCTGTCATAACCATAGCTTGAACGGCTGATGTTGTACCACCTACCATGAAGAAAGCATGTTTGCTACCAAAAGCTTCTGCTGCTAATTCTTCCGCCTCTTTAATGACTGATACTGGATGACATAAGTTATCTAATGGTTTCATAGAATTTACATCCACTGTCATACAATTTTCTCCTAGAAAATCTGTGAGTTCCTTATTTCCTTGACCGCGTTTATGACCTGGTACATCAAAAGGAACAATACGCATTTTTTTATAGCGTTCAAGCGCCTCATAAATAGGCATTTTTTCTTGTTTATTCATCAGCCCAATTCCTTTACATAATATTTTATACCGCTTCACTCAACTTACTTTTCACTCTATTACAGTGCTTTATAATATTTTATGTATAATATTTATTTTCACCTTTAAGTTAATATAAAAATTAAAACGAGTTTTTTAGTTTTATGTTTTCAATTTATTTACCGTCAACATTTTACAATATAGTTCACCAAATAGCAAGAGTAAATATTAATTATTTTGTTTACATATACTTAACTTTTGACTTCAAAAACACATTTTTCGACTATTCAAAAATAGATAAACCCTCTATTATCATAGTATTTAAGGTTTTTCAAAACTAAACTTTTTATTTAGAAATTCCTCTTTTTTATTTTTAAAAATAGGATTTTTACTAAACATAAGTAACTTTTATTGTGCAAAAAGCTCCATAAATCTATTCACCAGCACTGTACTTTGTGCACGTATCATAGGTAATTTAGGCGCGATGCCTTTTTCAGTTCCTGTCATTACTCTTTTCGAATTATTCATACAACTGATGGTCTTGCATAGTCCGCAATAGTCTTTAAATCTGAATAATTATTCATCAAGCTAAAATCTACTTCATTTAAATCCAATATATTCATCTTTTCTGCTATATAGCTTTCACCTTTATATAGACTTCACATTTATAAACTTTGATTATTCATGATTTTTAGTCATGTGAAATACTTTTTATCTACATGTACATTTTAAGGTTTTAGTTGGTTTCTCTATAAACACCCTCATTACCTCATATCTTGTCTAGATTTATTGTCATTTGTTAAAAACTTATTTTCTCCTCTTCCTTTAGTCAAACGCTTTCCCTTAGCATATGCAAGGTAGTTTGCATAATATGCAGCTTGCGAAATATCATTAAAATTTCCTTTTTTTGCATATTCATTCATAACAACTTCTTTTCATTGGATAATTCCTTATTTTTAATAGCAAAGAAGCTATAAAACTGAGATAATTTCCAAGTTTTATAGCTTCTTTATTCATCAAGGCTTAATAAGTATATTGTATATCCTAGTCTCTTTCGTCTTTTAAAAGTGACGCATTAACCTTTTTCTTCTCTCTAATTTTCAAGTAGCTCCATGAACCTATTCATCATTACTGCACTTTGTGCACGTGTCATAGCTGCTTTTGGTTCTATTCCTTTATTTGTTCCTGTAATAATACCTTTTTGAATCATTAAGGCAACAGCTGGTCTTGCATAGACTGAAATACTTGACATATCTGCGTAATTATCAAGTACACTCAAATCTACTTGACTCGTATCTAACATATTCATTTGCGCTAATGCAGACACCATCATTACCATCATATCTTGTCTAGAAATTGTTTCTGTTGGTGCAAATATATTTTCACTTATTCCATTAATAAGACCATTAGCTTTTGCATAAGCCAGATAATTTGTATAGTATGCATGAGCTGGTGCATCTACAAAATACATTTCCCCACTATATTTATCCACATCTATTACTTCACCTTTTACTGCCCCAAGAAGTCTTACTAACATCACAACACTATCTGCTCGTTTTACCTTAGAAGCAGGTTTAAATTTCCCTTCACCTTCTCCACTGATAACGCCTTTAGCCGCTAAATTATGAATCGCTTCTGTTGCCCAGTTGTGTTGCTTAAGATCGCTAAAAATAACTGGACTACTTGTTGCACTATTGTTATCTACTGTGGTTTCACTGTTTCCTGTGCCGACCTGAATATATAATGTATCATCTTTTTTATCACTTGAGCTTCCGCCATTACCGCTTCCACCTGTTCCTGGCTTTTCCGGTACTTCTGGTACTTCTGGTACTTCTGGTACTTCTGGTACTTCTGGTACTTCTGGTACTTCCGGTATTTCTGGTACAATTGGTTGGGATGGTTCTAATGGAATCATTGGTATACTTGGTTTTTTCACTAGAATTTCTTCCACTGTTACCATATCTATTATCGGGCAACCTGTTTTACCAAAGTTTTCAAATGCAATAGTTCCAGCAAGTGGCATTTCATCTTTAAAACTTAATGTCACTACATCTTCTAGGCCTTCTACGCTTACCTGCGCTGTAATTTCACCTTGATTATTTTGCATCATGACATTAAAGTATGGATTTTCCTCGCCCATACCTTGTGCTAATTTATTTTCAAAGCTCTTTTTATCTTCTGCAATTAAACTTGCCTTGCCCTCTACAACTTTGCAAAGTGTTATCACTACAGATTTTGTATTGCCACCACGTGTCATGCTTAAACGATAGCCTGAATTTGTTGCTACGTCATAATTAATATACATATCCCAATAAGATGCTCCTGAAAAACCATCAGATTTTGGACTAAATCTTCCACGTACTTTCGCCACATAATTTGTCCACGCTTCATCTGCATCATAGATTAGTACAGCAGCATTTTCTTGGTAGTTAATATTCGCACTAAGTGCTGCTTGTGCAGTATATTCTTCTTCATTTACACCAATGCCATTTGTATCAACCGCTTGCCAAGCTGATACTTTATTACCACTTTGACCATCTGCAAGTAAACTTAATGCACGGTCATTATCTACTTTTTTATTTACAAGACTGCCATACCATTTTGTGCTTACTTTTTCATTTAAGGCTGTCACATTTGTATAGTTTTCCATAAAACCACCAAATGTTTCTCTAACATAAATTTCTGCTACATCATGATTGGATTTGATAACAACGCCTGATAACGCTGAAGCTACAGGTAACCCTATTTGTCCATAAGTTGTTTTTGTTTCTGGAATAACGACAAACTTAATTTGAGAGCCAATATCTTCTTTTGAAATGCGATATAACTTATCAACTGCTTCTTTGCCTTCTTGCCGTAATATTTCTTCACCTGTCACAGGATTTACTACATACCATTGTACTTTTGCTGTATCAAGGAGCTGATCGGTTTCATTTTCATATACGTAAGTTCCCTCTAAAGTATCCCCTACAGCAATTGTTGCTGCCTCTTTAATTGCGATTTCTTGTACAATTGGAGGTGCTGTTTTGGCTGGTGATACCGTTACAGTAGCTTTCACAGTACATGCATTATCTACTGATGTTGCAATAATATTTGTTGTCCCTGGATTTATGCCCGTCACAACGCCTTCACTATTTACAACTGCAATCTCTTCATCTGCAGTATGCCATATGTAACCATTATTTAAAGCTGTGACAGGAAGCACTGTTGCCATAATTTGTGCTGTTTTTCCTTGCTCAACTTCAACTGCATATGTATTTAGTGTAATATCTACTGCTTCAGTTATCCCTGTAAATCCTCTACCCGTTGGATTCCAATCATCTGTTCCACGTAATACATTTTCAGTATTAAAAGCAGCTGCCTGCTCCTCATTTATTTGTCTTGCCCAATCTACACGCCCGCTTAAATCTACACTTGTGCCATTTGAGTAATAAGAAGTGTATTCGGTGCTGTATAGTATCCACCATTGCTATAATATGCCATATATAATTCACAGTTTTCAAATACTGCTGTTGCATCACCAAATACAAAGTCAATTGTTCCTTCAATATAGCAATCTTTTAAGTAAACTCGGCGTTCATTAACTTCCGGATTATCTTTTCCTTTTGAAGCCCCTTTTAAATATAAAGTATCTTGTCGGCCAATGAAATTACATCTCTCAAACACCACACGGTCTGCCATTGAAACTAATGCAACCGCTTGTGTTTGTTTACGCCCTTCATGTCCTAAGTTTTTTTGTCCTAGATTATATGCGTTTTCAAATGTTATATCATAGGCTTCAAAACCTGTTGCCCCTGAACTAATTGTCACAGATGCTGTTTTTTGAGTGCCTTGTACTTTAGCTGGATCTGAATCATGATCAACTGCTTTATCATATGTAATCTTTACTTCTCTGCTTGGATCTGCATTTTTAAATGTAATATAAGGTTTTAAAACTGTAACTTCTTCTTCATAAACGCCTGGTTCAATTTCAATTGTTACACGATTATCTGCTGTCGGCTTTTTAACAATTGCATCAAGGGCATCTTGAACCTTTTGATAATCTCCATTTGGCCCAACTGTAATGAGTGTGCCTACTTCTTCTTGTTTTACTTCAACTGTTTTAATCGTCTTAATGAAAAATTGTCCTGATGGTACCTCTAACGTTAAGAAACCACTTTTAGAACCTGTATAGCTTATTGTGTCTGTTTGCCACTTATCACTTACGCCATCAATTTTTCCAAGCAATTTACCTGATGGGTCTTTAACTGTAAGCGGCCCTTTGTCATAGCCATGTAAAATTTCTATGAGCGCTGCACCATTTACTGGCACCTTAATAACCGTCCCTGCATTTACCTGCGCATTGTCACGGCCTTTCGCATTGAACTTAGCACCTGAAGCTGTAGCATCAATTTCAATTTCTTGAATCATTGCCACCTCATTTTGAACTAAAACTTGAAAATCTAAACTTTTAAAATTCCAAACTTTAGTATCTCCTTCTATCTTCAAACTTGGTACATCACTTACTGCTTTTACTTCTTCTGTCACTACCTCTACTGGTTGCACTTCTAATGCAGAACTAGTTGTGATTTCTGCGTTTTTGTGCATGTCTAATAAAGCCTCACCTTGTTGTTTTGCATTTACAATACCTGCATTTCCTGCAAGTGTTGATACTGCTACTACTGATGCGAGTACACTAGCTGTCTTCTTCGATGCCATATTCAATTTTCCTCCAAAATATATCTATTCTTTCCCACTGTTTAAAAGATTTCCCCCTCTTTTAAACATATATAAAACACGGTAAATATTCCTTAAAACCCCATGTCTTAACAAAATTTACCGTCTTCTTACTGGTATTATTAAACATTTTTAGGAAAAAGTCAACATTTTTTAAACATTTTTTACATATTAATTTGTCTAATTAATTTTATTTTAAAGACTAATCAAAAATAAAACCCCTATAAATAGCATCTTATTTTAATCTTTAAAGCCGCTATTTATAAGGGATTTTTCATCTTTTATTTTATAAAATCATATAGAGAAACTAACTAAAAACGATAAATAACTAAATTTTATAAATGTGAAATCTATAGTAAATTGTTAACCGCACTAATAAGCGCTTTAATAGAGGCTGTCATAATATCATAATCTATACCACATCCCCATTTGGTCTCATTTGTTTCACTATTAATACCTACATAAGCTGCTGCTTGCGCTTTTGAACCTATCTCTAATGCGTGTTCTTTATAGGTTAAGCTATCATACTTTAAGCCAAATTTCTCTTGAAGGGCATTGCTTACCGCATCTAATCTACCATCACCTACCCCTTCACAGCTCATCATTTCTCCTCTTACATTAAGCTTTAAGTTAACATGGGTATTGCCATTTGTCTTAAACTCATATTTTATAAGAGCAATAGGTGTTTCTTTATTTAAAAACGCTTCTGTGAAAATTTCATAAATTTCTGTAGGCACTAATTCTTTATGGCGATGGTCAGAAACGCCTTTTACCATATAACCAAAAGCCTCTCGCATTTTAGGTGGCAGGTCAATGCCATATTTTTGTTCAAGTAAATAACCAATTCCCCCTTTACCAGACTGACTATTGATACGAATAACATCCCCATCATAAGCGCGCCCTACATCTTTAGGATCTATTGGCAGATAAGGTACATTCCAATGTTTACAGTCATTTTGCTCTCGCCATTTCATACCTTTAGCAATGGCATCTTGATGAGAGCCAGAAAATGCTGCAAATACAAGTTGACCGCTATAAGGGTGTCTTTCATGAACCTTCATACGTACAAGTTCCTCATAAGTATCAACTATACTTGGCATATCTTCGAAATTAAGTCCAGGGTCCACACCTTGTGAAAACATATTCATCGCCATGGTGATAATATCTACATTTCCTGTACGTTCCCCATTTCCGAATAAGGTTCCTTCAACACGGTCTCCACCAGCTAAAAGTGCCATTTCAGCTTCTGCTACTGCTGTTCCTCTATCATTATGAGGATGAATCGATACAATAACGTTTTCGCCATAACTTAAATTATCACGCATATATTCAATTTGGCTTGCATACACATGGGGCATTGCACATGAAACGGTTGATGGTAAATTGATAATAACTTTGTTATCAGATGTAGGTTGCCAAACATCAAGTACTGCATTACATATTTCAAGGGCATACGTCATTTCTGTTCCTGTAAAACTTTCAGGTGAATACTCAAAACGATAGTTTCCCTCGTACTGTTTCGCATATTCCTTAACAAGTTTCGCACCGCTTACAGCAATTTCTATAATTTCCTCTTTTGACTTTCTAAAAACCTGTTCTCGCTGCGCTACTGAAGTTGAATTATATAAGTGAACGATGGCATTTTTAGCGCCACGTAATGCTTCAAATGTTTTACGAATAATATGTTCTCTTGATTGCGTTAAAACTTGAATAGCTACATCATCAGGAATAAGTTCCTGCTCAATAAGTGTTCTTAAAAAAACAAATTCCGTTTCAGAAGCTGCTGGAAAGCCTACTTCTATTTCTTTAAATCCTAGACTTACTAAAAATTTAAAATATGCAATTTTTTGCTCTAAATCCATAGGTACAATCAATGCTTGATTTCCATCCCTAAGATCCACGCTACACCAAATAGGTGCCTTTGTAATTTGTGATTTCTGTGCCCATTTCATCTTGGTTACTGGTGGCATAAAATAATTACTTGCATACTTCTCTACATTTTTCATTACGTCTAATCCTCCTTTTAACTACTCTCTATTTTTAATTTATAAATGCCAGTTTTAAAAACATTAAAAAACCCTTCGTCTCCTATTATTTAGGAGACGAAGGGTTTAACTTCGCGGTACCACTCTTATTCATACACTATGTGTATGCAGCTTTATTAAGATACGGGCTGTGTGCCTTATATCTTCCTATCTGTTAACGGTTAGGCTCCGTCTACACCTACTATAAGTTCAGTGAGCTACTCCATGGCGAGTTCAAATTCGCAAGCTGACTGTTTCGCACCAACCAACAGTTCTCTGGACATCCTTTTGAATTTTACTATTCCACTTCAAAGTATTTTAAATATTGAATTTATATTATCATTGCATTTTAAAAAAGTCAATATTTTTTAAAATATTTTATACTATTTATCCTGTCTTTTATTTGATTGTGATTTATGATCTTTTTTCTTCCTACCTTGCCAAGCCTCAAAACCTGTACTATAGTTAATAAAGAAGCAAATTTAATTTGCTATGGAGAACAAGAGGAGATACTTAAATGATCAGATTATTTACACATAATGATTTAGATGGCCTTGGCGGACCAATTTTAGCTTCTATTGCTTATGGCGTAGATGCAGTAACCTTCGACAGCTGCCGTTATGAAGATATTAATGAAAAAGTAATGGCTTATATTGAAGAGAAAGAATTCTTAAATTATGACAAATGCTTTATTACAGATATCTCTGTTAATGAAGAAGTAGCCAAATATATTAGCGAAACAACACTTTCAGAAGGTGATAAAACCTATGTCTTATCAGAGCATTTCCAGCTTTTAGATCACCATATTACAGCAATGCCTTTAAATGCATTTAATTGGTGCCACGTAGAAGATACAGATGCAGAAGGCATTAAATGCAGTGGTACAGCCTTATTTTACAGATATCTTCTTACATTAGATGCACCTTTCAAAGAAAATCTTACAAAACATTTAACTGAAGTCTTTGTCGAAAAAATTAGACGTTATGATACTTGGGACTGGGCAAAATTTGAAGACTTAGAAGCTAAGCAGCTTAATGACTTATTCTATCTTCTTGGCAAAGAACGTTTCATGGAATACTGGTGCACACGCCTTAGCGGGGAAGATGGTGAATTTGCTTTTGATGAAACACAAAAACTTATTTTAGATATTCGTCAAAATGAAATTGATAAGTATATTGAATCTCGCGATGAGGACCTTATTGAGCGTGAAATCTTAGGTAAAAGAGCGGGTATTGTCTTCGCTGACCGTTATCAAAGTGAATTAGGTAATAAACTAGCGCAGCTTCACCCTGAACTTGATTTTATTGCCATGATTAATGTAGGCGGTGGTGTTTCTTGCCGTACTATTAAAGAAGATATCAATCTTGGAACAGATATTGCTGCCATATTTGGTGGCGGTGGCCATGCCAAAGCAGCAGGCCTTCCTGTAAAAGACGAAATCCGTGAGATGGTGATTCAGTCAATCTTCACACCACCAGAAAACTAAATAAACTAAATGAAAAGGAGGTATCCTGAAACCATAACTGGTTTCGTGATACCTCCTACTTTTTATGTTTTTTACTGCTTTTTATGCTTTTAACTATTTTTTATGTCTTTTACTATTTTTTATGCCTTTTACTATTTCTCAGCAATATATGTGGCACTTACCCAGCCAACAGTTCCATTTGCTAGCTTTACTTTATACCAATTGCCTTGTTTGAAATAAATTGAAACGCTTTCACCTTGTTTTAAAATGCCAACAATTGTACTTGTTACATCATTACTTTTTCTTACATTAAGTGTTGTTGCTGTTACTGTACCTTGTTTCATTGTTGTACTAGATGTTGTACTAGATGTTGTACTAGATGATGCATTTGTTTCTGTATTATTATTAGATGCACTGCCGCTTTTTTCTTCAACTTTTACATAAGTTGCACTTGCCCAACCAATTGTGCCATCTTCAAGTTGTACTTTATACCAGTCATTTAATACACTTCTTATAGTGAGCTTAGTTCCTAATGCTACCTTAGTTATAATATCGCGGTCTACTCTTGCACCACTTCTGATATTTAAGGATGTAGCTGTTACAACACCACTCTTCCCTGCTGCATCTTTAACCACCGGATTTGTTCCTGGTGTTACTGATTCTACATTTGTACTACCCGTTGTACCATTTGATGTATTACCTGAATTAGTGCCAGCCCCATTAGAGGTACTTCCTGAGTTAGTCCCTCCACTTGTCGTACCATTATCTACTATTACTGACCCTGTTGGGTTATTTTTATAAAAGTTTGTAATCTTTGTTTTACAATCCATACGATTGTTTAATAAGTCTCTTAAACTAAAGTAAAAGCTTCCTTTTACCGCACTATATTTTTTATTGATTGCAAGCTGTGTATCAATTTGTGTTGCTACTGCATCGCGATAAACACCTTGCCCAATATAAAGTTTTACATTGGTGCCTGCCACTTCATTAGACCACCATTTTACAAGTGTTTCATAATCTGCAAGCTTGTGACCTGTTTCCCAATAAATCTGTGGCACGACATAATCAATCCAACCATTTTTAATCCAGGTACGTGTATCTGCATAAACTGAATAATAAGATTGATTACCATTTGTTGCTGAACCTGTGGCATCTGTTGTGTTATTTTTCCAAATACCAGCTGGACTAATACCAAATACAATATTTTTATTATATGTACGATTTACATTTTTAATTGCTGTTGAGACACGTGATACCATGTCATTGACATTGTTGCGACGATTATTGGCTACTGCACCGTCTTTGTCTTCGCCTGTTGGAAGCGGATAAGATGATGGATAAAAATAATCATCAAAATGAATACCATCTACATTATAATTTTTCGCAATTTCTGTAACTGTATCTACGATATGCTGTTTGACACCTTCTACCTCTGGATTGTAGTAAAGTGCATTATTATAAGAAAATACCCATGATGGATTCAGTCTTGCTGGATGATTGCTACTAAGAGCAGTTAAATCTGTACCTGTTGTTGTGACGCGGTATGGATTAAGCCATGCGTGAATTGCCATCCCTTTTGCATGAGCAGCTTCTACCATAAATGCTAACGGGTCATACCCTGGATCTTTTCCTTGTACACCTGTTAGTACATCTGACCAAGGATTAATACTTGATAAGTAAAGGGCATCTGCCTTTGGTCTTACTTGAACAATTACCGTATTAAGTCCCATTGCTTTAAGCTGGTCTAATTTTTCATTAAACTCACTTTTTTGTGCTTCAATATTATTTTTTGTGCTTGGATAATCTAAATTATAAACTGTTGAAATCCATACCGCACGCATTTCGGCTTCAGTAGTTGTTGCAGCATATACATTTAAACTTGTTAAGGCTAACAGCATTGTTACTATGAAGCCTACCATTTTTTTCATTTTGTTTTTCACCTTTTATACCTCCTTCTTTCATCATATTATAGTTGTCATGACAGATTTTATATTTATTTGTCACTCTTGATTATAAGTTTGCATTCCTTATTTGTAAATGGATGTAACCTATTTGTCATAGTTCTGAAATGTTATACGGTTAAAAATTTCTATTGGTTTAAAAACTGACAAGATTGGTTACACTTCCTATAAGCAACATAACAAAATTGTAAGAATCTGTTTATTTAAATCCATATCTTCTTCATGCAAAACACAGTATACTATAAGTATCTCTTGCAAAAAGGAGCGATTATATATGAGACTATTACTTAAAACTTTAAAATATCTAGTTGTTACTATAGGCCTTGTGGCTGTACTCTTTGCTGGTTTTATCATTTATGAATATCAGCAAACTATCCCTAACTACAATGTAGAAGATACCGTTTTAGCCGTACGTGCTAGTGAGCATTATACGCCTCTTAAGGATATTAGCCCGACCTTTCTTGATGCACTTGTCGCTACAGAAGATCGCCGTTTTTATAAACACGGTGGGTTAGACTTTATTTCTTTAAGCCGTGCACTCATTACTAATTTAAATAGCGGTGAAATTGAGCAAGGTGGCAGTACCATCACCCAGCAGCTAGCTAAAA
The DNA here is from genome assembly GCF_982396655.1 of Cellulosilyticum sp. NCBI lineage: Bacteria > Bacillati > Bacillota > Clostridia > Lachnospirales > Cellulosilyticaceae > Cellulosilyticum > Cellulosilyticum sp. Next base: position 238,354 of record NZ_CEVXFV010000001.1, read on the forward strand.
ACCTATTTTTAGATGCCAAGCAAACGCTTTCTAGAAAAATAAGTGAGATGTTTTTAGCACACTATCTTGAAAGCCATTATTCAAAAGACGACATCTTAGAGCTTTATGTCAATGTCATTTATTATGGTAATGGCAATACAGGTATTTATGCGGCAAGTCAAAACTTCTTCGGCAAGGCACCTCGTGAGCTCAACTTTAATGAAGCCACATTGCTTGCAGGCTATCCACAAGCGCCATCTTATTACAGCAACAACAAAGCCGCCTCTCTAGAACGTCAAACTCAAGTTATCGCAGCACTCACTGAATACTGTGATACTTATGATGAAATTGCACTTTCTTATTAAAGAAAGCTATGTTAGACAAATCATTTAATACTCAAATATAGAAATAGGACTTCCTTATGTGATATGATACCTCCTAAGTAGATTTTGGTTATTTACCTTGTCTACTTGACAGGGGGCATATCAATGTGGCAAGTCCTATTTCTATATAAATTAATATTTTCAAATTATTCAGATTTACATTCAGGTATGATATACTGCTTTATATTACACTCGATTTAATAAAAATATCATTATCTAAAAGGAGGAAAGGAAATCGTGGCAAGTAAAAAGATTATGCTCCAATTTACCACGCTGACATTTTGCATTGCCTATGTTGTATCAGGCATCTTAATTATTCTTGGGCACTTTGGGTATAGAGTTTACAATCGGGTTTATTCACTGGAGCAATTTGGGATGAATATTCCTTTTGCTATTTATATTTTATCGCCTGCTATTGCTTCCTATATTGTACTTAAGAAGCAGCACAAAATAACAGGTATTAAGGAATGGCTGAAAACTGTTTTTTATGCTAAAAACAACTTTTATCCTTATTTGTTCGTTGTTGCAGGGCTTACCTTATATTTTTTAATACATATGGCAGTTTCAAGATGTACACAACTGGTCCTCCCATTTTATACGCTTTTTCTTTCTTTGCCAGGCGGTCTGATCATCGGCGGCTTGGAAGAATCCGGTTGGATGTTTTGGCATATTCCGCTTTTCTTCATCCCTGGCACCAATCATGGAGAGGGTCTGATTAACTTTTGGATGTTTGACATCCAGCTCATGTCCTTCCGCTTCTTCAACGGTGCAATCTACAAAATATCAGGCAAAAGCCGCATCTTTATGTGTGTCTTATTCCACACCCTCTTCAACGCAGCCTCCCCACTCTTCGGCACCCTAACAATGACCTGGCCAGGAACTATTCTAGCCAATACTGCAATTATACTTGTTTCAATATTAACTGTTACACTCTACAACAAAAGAAACCAACAAAATCATACCCTAAATCACATATAAACTTACATATAAACTTACACAATAATGCATGCCAAAAATATATTTATATCAAATGATATAAATACGGCCACTCTAAGTGTACTTCACCTGTTATTTCTAATAATAAATACAATAAAACCCTTGATTCACATAGTAAACCTCATGGCATTTATTATGTGATTTCAAGGGTAATTTTGTTGAGATTTAGAGTATTCCTACCACTAAAACATATTCCTTAAATATAACTATATCCTACAACTCAGTCTACTTTGCCTTTTATCTTTTTCAAATGTGTCAAAAATATAGCTAGATACTGAGGCACCAGCAGGCTACCTTCGGAGCAAACTGATAATGGTCTTAGTGAAGATAATAAAAGAGGTTTTAGGCGAAGTGTCCGAAGCGTAACGCAGTGAAGCAAGTTTTTCGCCGTTTCTTTTATTATCAAACTTAGAACATCACAACTTGTGTAGAGTGTAGCCAGCCGGTGCCCCAGTGTCTAGCGGACCTATATTTTTCTACTCTATTTCTCACTTCTTTGCAACTTGGAAGATAAGTTGTCCTTCTCCTAATTCATTGCTCTTAATAGAAACGACACCTGTCCCTACTTCGCCTTTTGTTTTGACATAAACAGCTAATGTGCCACCAACTAAGCTCTGATAAGTATGCCCTATAATTTCTACAGATCCTGTTGTTTCGGTACGAATCACATCATTTATATATGGCAGTACATTGCCATATTGATCAACTACTTTAATACTAATACGTGTCACATCATACGTTTCGCCATGAATAAGGTCATGACGCTCGGCTTCTGCTATAATGCGTGCTGGCGTATAGCCACCTTTTATAAGGGTTGCAACTTTCTCCTCGCCTATATAACCTTCAAAAATATAACGTGTCTGTGGATTTTCACTAGCTAAAATATATTTTTGATATAGGTGATTGATTGTTTCCTTATCCATTTTACTTTTAAATCTAGCAAGCATGAGCTTGCCCTTAATCTCTAAAGGTAGGTCGCCATCATGATTTGCCATAGCCATTAAAATTTTCTTCATGAAAGCTGCATCCTTTACTGAATACCCTTCAGCTGTTACTAAACTGTTACCAATATAATCATCGATATAAATAGGTGGGTGGGCTAAATGCGGAAACTCATCTTTATCAGGATAAAATTCACCAATACAAACTTCATCTTTATAGAATTTCACCTTATCACAGTTGGTGAAAACATAAATTCCTCCTGCAATGTTTCCTTCTTCCCCTTGCATATTGCTGCTTACTTCCATCACCAAATGCTCATCTTGCTGGCTGCCATAAGCATATGCTACGCTCTTAAGTTGACGGTCACAATCTAAAAGACCCGTATAGCAAATCTTCCTTCTTGCCCCTACATATGTCTCCATTGCCATATCTACAAAACTGCTTGCAATCACCCCACATATTCTTTCACTTTCATAAGCTTCATCTAAAATACGCATATGTCTTAATGCATATTCTGTTCGGCGCTCTTCTGTATCAAAACTCTTAGTTGGGAAAAGTGGGCCTGTATGACTTGAAACTAAATAGGGAATTTCACTATTTGGTGCCACTTTATCTGGATTTTCAAGTCCATCTCCTGCATCCGTATACGTATAATCTATATAAGTATATACATCAATGAGTTCTTCTTTTTGTGTCTGCCCGCCTATTGCTCTTGCCGGGTCTAGTCTCTTAAGGATCTGATGCATGTTGCGTTCATAGCTATTCGGCTCCTCTATGATTCCTAATCCCCATATAACCAAACCTGTATAATTGCGATACACTTTTATAAAGTTTGTAAACTCACGTATATGTACTGATTCTTCATCTAATACCCCTTCTCTTTGTGTCCATTTAGGCAGTTCTAGAAATACTAAAAGCCCTAGCTCATCACATTTTTTGAGAAAGCTTGGTGTGATACTTTCTTTTGTCACTTTTACCATATTCATGTTAAGCTCACGTTTGATAATGCAAGCATCACTATCTTCTAAAGCCTTAGTCGGCATATAATTGCCAATCTCTACACCCTCACCACGACTTACACCACATATTTTTAGCTTTCTGCCATTTAAATAAAAACCATCTTTTTTAAACTCTGTTTGTCTAAATCCAAAAGGAATAATCATTTCATCTATAATGTGTGCATCATATTGCAAAAAGACATGTAAATCATAAAGCTCAGGATCTTCTACATCCCAGATTTCTACATCTTTCATCTTCATATTTAAAGTAAGTTCTAAGCTTCTTAAAGGATCACTTACTGCATTGGCAATCACATTACCTTTTTTATTCATTACAGCTGCCTGTACATTCATCCCTTCTAGTAAACCAGCAATTGTAATCGCTACATCAACTTCTTTTTCTTCTTCAAGTACATTTTTAGTTGTTACAAAAACATTATCAATATATGCTGATGCCCTACGTTTTAAATAAACAGGTGCATAAATATATCCCCCTGTCTTTGCTTTTATAACTAAGCTAATCTTATTAAATGCATTATATTTTATAAACTTTGTAATATTTACTTCAAAATAGCCGTACTCACTATAACGTTCCCCCGCTAAAAGGCCATTAATATAAAGTTGTAGCTCTCCTTTTACCCCTTCAAAGCAAAGAAAAATATTTTCTTCATCTTCTTGCTTCATAATTTCTATGCGTTTTTCATAATAACAACTTAGTGATTCTTGCACGTTGTCTTCATTTTTATATTTCTCTAAAACTGATTTGGGTGCATGTGGTAAATGTACATTTTGTACATTGCCTGTTAAAATATCTAAATCTTCGTCTTCGAAGCCTAATTTATATTGCCAGTCATAATTCACATCAATAATTTGTCCCATTGTTCCTCCTATTTAATGGTAAACTCCTTGTAGTCTCTTTTATTATATCACTTGGCGACGCCCAAACAACATAAATACACAAATTTTTACTAAAAGTATCATTTTTACTTGTTTTAGCTCTAAATCTAAATGTGAGACCTATATATAAATATAGATTTCACATGACTAAAAATTATGAATAACTAAATTTTATAAATGTGAAATCTATACGTTTATTATAAATACGCTTATTAAGAAAGGATAGTACCTGTCACTTATACAGTTGTACTATCCTTTTCATCCTCTTTAGCGTTTGACACTACTCATTCTTAAAAACTTCTGTAACAACAAATAAACTTTCTCCTGCCTTTGGCTGAAGCTCCTGATTTGAGCCTTCTAGACCAATCCATATTTCATGAATGCCTTTTAACCCAATTTGATTAAGTGGTAGTTTTCCTTCAATCGTATCCCCTACGTCAAAGAAGTCACTAACACGCTGTAACTTATTCCATTCCCAAGACTGACCATCTCCTGCATAATGATATAAATTACCTTGTTCAATCATATAGTCAATGCCTGCTGCTAACCACCCTGAGCCCTTATAGCCTGTTCCTGCTAATGGGTCAACATCGATATAAATCATATCCGCCTTAAATCCGATTTGACTTTGAATAAAGAAATAAAGGTCTGTCTCATCTAAGGCAAAGTATAAAATACCATCATTCGTCTTATTCTTCATAAGCGGTGTGACACTTAGCCAATCCGATTTATTTGTATCAATGACAATTGGACATTTTGGAATAAAGTTATAATTTCTTGTATGAATCATCTTCCATTCACTCCATGCCCCTTGATTACTGCCTTTAACACTGCATAAACGGTATGAATAAGTTATATTCGGATTTAAATTTCTAACACTTAAGCGAATATTCTCCTCTTCATCTGGCATCACTTTATATGTTGTATCATTAAACTCAACCATATAATAATCTGCATTTCCTTGTAAAGACAATGTCACCGTTTGAAGTGTTGCTAAACTACTTTGCACAGTTGGCGGTTTTAAAAGTGAACTGTCAAATGTTAGGTTTACCGTTGGTGCTGTCATCATACCTTCTTCTTGTGATAAGTAAATTTCCTCACGAATGCCCACACCTAGCTCAAAGTCATCCTCTATACTAAGCATTGCCTTTGGAATAATCATTTCTACAAAATCTGGCAGAGGCGCTGTTTCTTCTAAAAGCGCTATAGAACTTTCAGCTTCTCCTAAATACAACCAGCTCCAATCCTCGCCACTTCCACTATAACCATACACACTTGTTCCATCAATAATGTAATCTGCGCCATTGTCCATAAAGACCTCTAACTTATAGCCTGTCGTCTCTTCCATATCACTATCAATGAAAATCTGTGTCTCTTTTCCTTCGCCTTTAATGCAGACATAGAGATTTTCTTTATCTTGTGCAACTTTCAGTTCAATCTCATCTGCCTTTGTATAAGTTGGGACCACCTCCCAATCCTCAAGGTTGCCATCAATCTCTATGTAGCCAGATATATGCTGCATAGGCTGCAAGCTTATGGTACATGGTTTACTAAAACTTCCTTTAATTTCTCCCATAATAGGACGCACACTGATTTCATATGTCCTTCCGAGTTGCAAGTGCTTAATACGATAGCTATTTTCTTTTGTTGTGCCTAAGATTATAGCATTTAAACGCACTTCATAGGCTGTTGCAAACATGACTTCTTCAAAGTTTATAAGTACATTTGTTATACCCGTCTTACTACTCACTTCAGTATTCATCCAAGATGTATTTGGTACAAACTTTGTCCATGAAATTTGCATTGTCTCACTTGTGGCTGGCATAAGTGTTTCCTGTGCATCATTATAACCTAAACCATATGGTTTAACGCCGCTTATCCCAATGTCAGCTTTATCTATAATGACTTCCACGCCTTCTTGCGTCTTTCTATAACGTGCATTTCCGACTTCCTGCCATTTCCAGTTGCTGCCATCACCTATATACTTATAAACACTTTCGCCATCTACAAGGACATCCGCCCCGCCATAGGCAAAACCTGCGACCTGATAACCTGTTGTCCCATCTAAATCTGTATCTAAAAAGAAGCATGCCCCCTCACCATTTACACCTGAAGCTGCAAGTGCAATTTGAGTATCACTTTGTGCGCTATACAAACGCTTTTCACCCTTTTGATACACAAGACTAGCATTTGACCAATCACTAATCTTGCCATCTAGTACTAACTTGCGACTTTCAGTCTGCATGGTAATAGGTTTTGTTGTCACCTTCACAGTTTCTTTGATTTCATCTGTCTTTTGAATCACATAGGTATGTGTATTTCCAGGTATTACATTTTGATGAATATAGGTATAGACACCTTCTTTAAAAGTAAAATCGTTTACTTTTTTACCATCTACCTCTAAAATATAATCTGTTTTTTCATCTTCCCAATGTAAAACAACTTGATTCCCATAAGTTAATGCATAGTTATAAATAAGTGCTATCTGCTGAGATGCAATTTCTTTGTTTTCATCCATAAGTACTTGAAGTGGCTGGCTCCACTCACCCACCATCTTAAAACGCTTAGGACGTACACGATATGTATAGCTCATATTTTCTATGCTTTCTTCTTGCAAATATGTATTTTCAAATACCTCAGCTACAATCTGACCATTGACCTCTACTTCGTAGCCTATGGCATCTGCAACTTCTTCCCAGCTTAAATATATACCTTCTTCTGTATTCTTAACGCTCAAATTAGTCGGCCTATCTAGATTAACCTTTGTTCTTTTACCTTTATGAACGCCTCCTGATAATGGTTCATAAGCGCTGATTTCACTTGTCATCACTTCAGCTTCTTCCACATTATCATCATTCATATAAATATAAGCCCCAATAGATACTAAAGCTATACTAAGCCCTATAAATGGTAAGCATCTTCTTATATTAATTTTTCTCCAAGCCATGTGAATATACCCTTTCTTTCCTTTACAATAATAGGTTTTGCACAGAATGTATGATAGTCTAACTCTTTGGTGTACTTATGCATTCTAAAGAAAGCGACATAAAGGGCTAGCGTTGCGCCTAGGAAAAACCCAAACCCATGATAACTATACTTATAATTCATGCCAAACAATGTAAATAGGCCTACGCCTACCACAAAGCAAAAGGCAATAAGTGCTGCATCCTTTCGATTATCATAATAAAGCAGTAATAAAATTATAATGTACATCATACTACAGCTAAAGCTTCCTAAAAGTAACATTAAAAATGTTTGTAATAACATTTGCGATGCACCAAATTGAGAAAGTAACATATAGCCAGCTAAAGCAAATCCAATCATCACTAAAATCTGTACTTCTGCAATATTTCTAAGTTCTTCCCATAAAGTCTCAATCATTGCTTTTTTAGCATGCTCTACTTCATTATATGTTCCGCCATGAAGGATTAAGCTGTAGTAATTATCATAGTGATCATAGAAACTTGTCTCTGTACGTACCACAAAATATACCATCGTTGGAAGCATTGCCATAAATGCAAAAAATGCTGGTGTATCATATGTCGGTGCAATATAGTAAGTTTCTCTTACTACCATACCTTGACTGCTTCTCCAATAAATAAAATTATGAAGATATAATCCTAAAGTATAAAATAAATTGCAGAAAAATAATCCTGGATATTTTTCAAAATAGCTTAAGAAGCCAAAGACTTTAGCCCCTTCTTTTTGTTTACCCATAAAACGTACAATATTAAGTAATAAACAAAGTAAGAGAATTAAAAAGCCAATATTCATGCTCCCCATTGTAACAAGTGCCATATCTTTAACTTTTAAGATTAAACATACGCCAAAAATGCCCACTGTTACAAAGAAGCCTAAAAGATACGCTATAATTATTTTTCTATAATCTTTTAAAGCAGATAAATAAATTGTGAGTATCCAGATAATGGTCATTTCTAATGTAAAGGTATATGCCAACAGTTTAAATGAAAATGCTAAGGGTGACTTGAAATAAAATACACCTGCAACAACTGCTGTAATTGGCAAGCATATCAGAATAATCCCATATAAAGAAGGCATGATATTCTCATAAGCCTTCTTAAAGATTTGGTCTGCCACATACCTTGTCATCACCATTGTAAAACCTGAAGTAATAATTTGTGAAAATACAAAAGCATACACAATAGCACTTGTTATCACCTGACGCTCTGCTAAATAAATGCCCTGTATCTTTAAAAGCCATTGCAATATAAAAATCGTACTCATCGCAATTATTGCTGGACCTACCGTTACTACAGCCGAAAACGAATAAGCTTTCATATTTTGCAGAAGGCCTTCTTTATTAAATAACTTTTTAAGTTCAAAACCAATCCCTGCCATCTTTCCTCCTATGCCTTACTACGATGAAGTCGTTTATAAATGTCCTTATAAGATTCAATAAAAGCTTCTTTCGTATAATATTGCCTAACACGTTCAAAAGCAATTTGTCCCATCTCTTCACGTAGTTGTTTATTATGTCCTAATTTGACAAGAGCCTGTGCTAATTTCGCTTCATCCATAATCGGTACTACAACGCCGGCATCGCCTAAATCATCACCTTCAGCGCCATATAAAAGTTCACTACAGCTTCCTACCTGTGTTGTAATACAAGGCTTCTTAGCTGCCATAGCTTCAAGTACGGCTAAAGGCTGCCCTTCACTAATGCTTGTTAGTAGATTAACATCCATATTGCCTAAGTACTCTGCCACATTAACTGACCCAGTAAAAATAACATCTGAAATCCCAAATTCCTCTATAAGCATCTGACATTCTTCATAGTATTTAGGCTCTTCATCCATAGGCCCCATAATATAAAGTTTCGCATGAGGAATTTCTTCTTTTACAAGTCCAAAGGCGCTAATCATTGTTTTAATATCTTTAATAGGTACAATACGTACAACTGCACCAATATTATAGCTCCCATCGTCTTCCCAAGTTCTTTTGACATTTTCAAAGCGACTAATTTCTACGCCATTAGGTATAATTGATATTTTCTCTGGTGCACAACCTAATTCAATCTCAATTTTACGGTTCAGGTTAAATAAGGTAATCACTTCATCTGCATAGTAATATGAAAGACGCGATAAATTATAGAAGAAATGAATCCATTCATCTTTAAAATGTCCTTTTACCCACTCTGCCTTGATAATTTCTTCTTCACGTTCTCTTGCATAAATACCATGCTCTGTTAAAATATATGGCTTCTTATAAACTTGCTTACCAATAGCACCTATTAACCCGCCATATCCCGCACTTACACTATGATATACATCTGCCTCTGGAATCTCCTGACGAATAAGATATAGCATTGGAAGTAACATAGAACGCATAGTCCAGAAAAAGTCATTAAATGGCATATCTTTAAAATGACTCACGCAAATCTCTGAAAGCAAATCAAAAAATTGTTTGCTCATAAAGATATCCATTACGCTTTTAACCTTTACACCACGCATAAATTCTATAAGCAGTGGCCAATTAACAGATTCATCACTCATTAAATCTCTAAAAGCTTTAATATACTTTTCTTCAATTTTTAAATTACGAATACGTCCTTTGGTTTCTAGCTTGTAAATTTCATCTAAGAAAACTTCTTTAACTTCTATGACATTTTCAGGAAGTTCATATTTATATTGTCCTCTTGACTCTTCTTTTGCACCTATGGCATAAATAATAAATTCATGCTCTGGCATGTTTCTAATCAACATATTAATCCAAGAAGACACACCACCTGTTACATAAGGATAACTGCCTTCACATATGATACAAATTTTCAAGCTATTTCACCTCCTCTAATGCAATGCTAAACTCTGGACTTTGTGTATAAACCCAATAAACATTTTCATCAATTTTCTTTGTACTACAGTTTTGAGTTGCTGTAATTTTCTTATCTGTTCTTAAGATAAAATACATGTCTTTTCTAAAGTTATTACAATATCCGTAAATACCTGTTTCATCCTGTGTCAAATACACATTCGTCTCTAAGGATTTTTGAAGCTCAGTCGCAGCATCTGACACTTTAAAAGCACGTAGCCAGCTAAACTTCTCGTGAAGTTCCTTAAAGATATTGTTATATGTGATTGTTAACTCTTCCCAAGGTTGCCCTGCATTACGGTCCTCACTTAATACATCATCTGGATGAATGAAGTGTGAGATAATCCCATGTAAACTGATGCCATTATAAATATCCCATTCACTATTTGGTTCTTCCATATAACCGGAGCTTATACGTGGAAATTCAATAATTCCATCTTCTGCAACTTCAAACTCCTGATTATACGTTCCTTTTCCTTCATTTTCACCATATAATCCACAAATGACCTTAAGATCTGGTGCAACTTTAGGAATAATTTGTCTTATTTCCCGGGAAAGAATATTGGAAGGCGCCACATAGCTTCTAAATTCATAATCTGGGAATACTTCATTTACAAAGCGATAGATTTCCTTCCAGGCTGCTGCTACATCTTCTTCGCTTTCCCAAACATTATAATCTTCTTCCATAACATCTTTTTCATCATAACTGAAGGACTGATGGTTAAACCCATGAATCCCCATCTCTCCGCCGTTTTGCAATAATTCTTGTCCAAAGTAAAATAAACTATCTTCTGCAGTTACATTATCGCCTATAAATGGTGCATGGACATTGTCTGCATAACATTCAATAACTGTTCCTGAATAAAGCATATTATAATTCTTAGCTGTATTTAGTATAGATGGCCACCAAATATTCCTATAAAACTGCTCTACAGACATATTTAAATTATTATAAGCTTCTCCCATCTTCTTCTCTGGTACTGGTGATGGGAAATCATCAATAAAGTTAACTTTTGCATTAACAATAGGATATATAAAATCCTCTGACATTAAACTAATCGTACCTAATATATAGCCACGACTCTTCGTGTCATTAAACATGGTTGTATTATTGATAATGATTTTACCTTGTCCCCAGTTATTTTCCCAAAGGAGTGGCAACCCACTTGTCGCTCTTGCATGGACTACTGCCGATTCAGTCAAATCCACTTCTAGACAAGAATTACTCATAAACTCGTCATCTGTTGCAAAGCCTTTTCCTTGAATAAGAATATTTGATAAAAGATGCATACCTGTTTCATCAACTACATCATATAGCTTTTGAATCCCCAATGCGTCTTCATATTGCCCAAAATATTCTCCACCCATGGGACGTACTGCGAATAATAAACTCCCACCATGTTCTGCATAGCTAAATAATGCCTCTATCTTTATGCCTTGATCCAAATCTTCAAAACAGATAATAATACCAGTAGGCTCATAATTTAACCCCTCAAAAGCCTTAGCTTCTACAACTTCATAAGCCTTCTTAGCATATTCTAAGACTTTAACAATATTGTCCTTTGTACTTATACTTAATGCATCAGTTTCATCATAAAGAAGCAGATATTTATCTTGCACCAACTCATTAATTTCTTCCTCCGTCAGACTATTTTGCACCTCATAATCTTCTACTGTGCTATAGCTATTGGTACTGTAAATTACCTTTGCCAAATAATCTGATTGAAAAGATAATAACCCAAAGCCAATCAAGGTTATGGTTAATATAAATGTCAATAAAACCTTCTTCTGATTCACGCCATACCTCCTAGCCAAAATCTCATATTTTGAAGTCCTTCTCTTGATAATGTAACCGCTGAGTATCTCAGTTCCTCCATCACTTCTTTAAATGAGTCATGATTCTTTGTAACATAATAGTAATGCATTAAACAAAGATAAGGTTCTTCTGTTTCTTCATAAGCTTCTTTAAATGCCGTGCAATAGGTATACGCCTTCTCAAATTCGCCGCGTCGCATCTCACACTTTATTTTCTCCTCATAGTACCTTGCAGTCGTTCTTCCTTCATGAATTAATCGTTCAAGCACTTTTGCATAGGTTGCTTCTAGATAACTTAAACGCTTTTCATCATTTAAACCACTTTGAATACTTACTTCTAGTACTGCTGCATACTCTTCCAATACATTTAAATCATTTGGTGCTTCCTTGAGCTTAGCGCCTATCTTCTCTATGGCCTTATGAAAGTCATCCTTGATTTCCATTAAAGCAACCGCCGCATAATGGCTTGCCTCTGTATCCTCATCTTGCAGGGCAACTTTTAACGGTTCAATATATTTCGTTTTATCTTCTCTAAGCATACCAATTAGTACTTCTTTTTTAATCTTTGTATCATTTAGTGCTAATGCTTCAGATACAGCTACAATTCTTTCTACTTTTTCTAAGGACTCTACTTGCCTATGGCTTACATCCGGTGCCTCCTCTAAATAGGCTACCTTCCCTACCTTATTACCTAATAGTTTATCAATCAAATAATAGCCTATGACAAAAAGTAAACCTACACCTGGCATCAATGCGCCTATGCATCCTAAAAAAATAGCTTTTGGTTTATCTTTCCAACAAAGTATTACAACAACTAATGTCAAGAGCAAATTTAAAGCAATGAATTTCATTAGGCACTCACTCCTTTATATGGTGTTACCTCAATACCCTTTGCACTTAACCTTCTCATAATTGGCTGGCTATTTTGTGCATCACTGTTAGAAAGCATAATATAGAGCTCGCCTTGTTCACTTGCTCCTATATAGTCTGTATCACGAATACATTTTTTCACTTCTGATGCTGTTTTCTCCAACGTATGTGACCCTTCTTCAACCTTTAATATTGTATATGGAATATTAAACTGTGTTTTTGCTTTTTGCTTGTTTTTAATAATCTCACCAAAGTATTCCATGCGGATTATTTTTTCTTCTCCAATATATTTTTTCCCTTCAATAGCTGCCTCATAAGCTAAAGCCTGTGAAATAGCATTTTGAATAAGCCCTACGGCCACTCTAAAGAAGTTTTCATAATATAATGTTAAGCTTTCAAAAGGCACATCATCTATAACTGCCACAGCAATGACTTCATTATTATAAATAATAGGTGCCATCATCATTGGCAGTACAGGATTAAGTGCATAATTGACAAACACCTCACCTGTTTCAAATAAGTCTTCTAATGCCTTAAATTCATTAACCTTAAGTGAAGCTGGCAAATTACTTGCCACACCCTTTGAACGTGCAATAAGGCGTAAAAAAGTCTTATCTTTATTACATTTATAAATCGATACAGATTGTGTTTTTAAAAGTTTTTCTAGTGTATGTACTGCCCCAAAATAAACGTCTTCTACTAATAGACTATTTAATTCTTTAGAGAGCTTATAAATCTTACCTAAACTATCATCTGTATTTAAAATTTGATTTTGAAGTTCATCTTTTAAGGCAGCTGTTTGATCACAAACCTCTTCCATAAAGTTTTGCTTATCCCTTGATACGTCTAAATCATTTTTTAAGTTTTCGACTTCTCGTCGTTTGTTGTCTACAACATAAGCTGTTACAATCCCAACCATAACATAAATTAAAAGCTGTATAATATGACCTTGATTATATACAACTCCTGCTAAGTCCGGGCTAATATTCAAATAAACAACTACATAAGAAAAACATGCTAAAAATATAGCAATAATGCCTTGGCGCATACCATAGGCCATACTTATTAGGAAAATATAAATTAAATTAAAATCTAATGGAAAGACATTATACCTAAGCGTATTGTCTTTTGTTTGAAATGCAATTAAAAAAGTAATTAAAAAGAAAAGAATATTTTCCCCATAAGGTAAAAGTGTTTCAAATCTCTTAAAGAAAGATTTTTTCTCTACCTCGTTATCTATTTTCCAAAAATCTCCATTTTTCTTGTACCAACTAACGGTTTTTTTCATTCCCGTTTCTAAACTATACTTAGGTTCCCAGCCTTGTAAAGTTTTTTCATTTAAATTAAATACACCGATTTGTTTATGTTGTACAACTTTATAAATCGCATCAACAACATCATCTATGTAATAATATGTCGTTTGTTTAGGCTTAAATGGCATCTCTCGTCCATTCATTATACTGCCTATATAATCTCTCATCTGTACTTCTAGTTCTTCCTTTTTGGCCCCAGGGCCATAAATATTTCCTGGAATAATAGTTGTAAGATTTAAACTCACATCACGACCTATGCTTTGACTACTATTTATAAGTACCTCTTTCAAGAGGGTATATAAATTCTCTTGTGCGTCTTTTACACATGGCATATATACGAATTGCTTAATTTTATACTTCATTCCTAAATCAACTAATGCTGCAAATGTTCTAAAACGCTTTTCAGCTTCTTGTTCCTGCCTATTTTCAATATGAATTACGATATCGAATTTACTATTTTTAAAAATCCTATCGTATTTTTCCAAATTTCCATCTACATGATAACACTTAAATTTTTCTTTAATGCCCTTTGGTACATTGTCTTTAAGTGCATCTTCTGTAGCATCGCTTATTAAAGTTATTTGACAGCCTTCTTTATGAAACCTTCTAGCCGCAAACTGACTTATAAAGCTATAACCCCCTGTAATTAATACATTCATGTCCCACCTCACCAGTAATATATATTGTTAATTTAAAAATTTTTCACACAATTATTTTTTTAAAAATTGTGCAAAATCATTGACGCAAGTCAATTACTAAATATATATTAGTATATATTGGCAAAAATTAAAAGGAGGAAATACAAATAAAATGAAAAAAATTGTTTCTTTATGTATTATTTTGTTGACATGTTTAGTCTTTTCTAGTTGTCTTTCAGCTACCAATACCTCTGGTGTACCCACGCGCTATGGTGTGTTCATAGGTATGGAACCTAAAGATATGGAAAAACTTTATACGTATGAAGAAGTTGTCATTGATGCAGCTTACTTTACTAAAACAGACATTGAGACACTTCATCAAAATGGTGTCACTGTCTATAGCTATATTAATTTAGGTTCCATTGAAAACTTCCGTGATTACTATGATGATTTTGTGAGCCTTACTTTAAGTGATTATGAAAATTGGCCTGAAGAACGTTGGATTGATGTTTCTAATCCCAAATGGCAGAATTTCTTCATTCATACAATGGCCAAAGAACTCGTCGAAAAAGGGATTGATGGGCTCTTTATTGATAATGTAGATATTTATTACCTTTATCATACAGAAGCCATGTATAACGGTATTAAAGAGACCCTTTTAGGACTTAAGAAAACTTATGATAATATTCCTATCATCATTAATGGTGGCTACGAATTTATCGAAACTTCTTTAGAAAATGAGTTAGATTTAACGACTCTTATAGATGGTATCAACCAAGAAAGCGTATTTGCAGCCATTGACTTTGAGAATAATTGTCTCACTAAAAATACACTTGAAGAACGTATGCAGCTTTTAGACTACTTTGAACGTGTTCATGAAAAAGGTGTCGCAATTTATATCATTGAATATACAAAATCTAATGCGTTAATCAAGGAACTTCAGTCTTATTATGCCAAAACGGACTACGCCTATTATGTCAGTTCAAACATTGAATTACAGTAAGTTTTATATTGACCTTTTCCAAAATATACTATAAACTGTTTAGTATAATTAATTAAATTTTTTAAATATTTTGGAGGTAGTAATATGCTAAGTGAGTCTCTTGAGTTTTTAGCAAATTACTTATGGCAGCAATCTAATGCTAAAATTTATGAAGTGCTGTCGGAAGATGAGATTAAAGGATTTAGCATTAGTGATTACTATTATTTAACTGCAATTTATCACTTAAATGAACCAAACCTTGGCACCGTTGCGAGTGAACTTCATTTAACCAAACCTGCAATTTCTGCTTTAGTAAAGCGTTTAGAGCATCATAAGTTAATTGAAAAAACACAATCACAAGAAGACAAGCGTATTTTTACTTTAAAATTGACTCCAAAAGGACTGAATATGATACATAGTGACCCTAAACGCTATCAACACCTTGAAGAGGTGATTACTTCTGTAATCTCTCCTAGTGAAGTTCAGGCACTCTCCTGTCTTTTAGAGGTTATAGAAAAACTTATAAAAGGCGATTTACAATAAAATCATATTTAGAGGTTAGAAAAATGATTTTTCCTTATCTTATAATAGGCTTATTGATTACGCTAGTATTCGTAAACATATTTATTTTTTTAATTGATAGATGGATTAAGTTTATGCATTATAAACTCACTGGTACTGCTTATTATGTCCTATCTTTTATGATTGTCTTTATTGTAGGGACCTTATCAGGTATGTACATTATACGTACTATTTTATAGTTTATAAACAGAAATCTAATTTAAGAAAGGATACCACCGATGGGAAAAATGATGTCAATCTTAGAAAAATATAAGTTAGTGGAGAAAGAGGAAACTAAACTTTCACCTACTGAAAGCAGCTTAGATGAAAGCACAACTGTGACATCATCTGAAAAGGAAACATATACTTCTACTCCAATTCAAGAAGACGTTATATCTTCACCTATTGCAACGGAGCCAGACATACCTATGCCTATGTCTGAAGAACCCTCCAATGAAATACCGCCTGAGCCCCCCTTATATGATCATGCTATTAATATTGAAGATGTTTATAAGGATTCAGATTTAGGGCACATGGTACCTACTGAAACTGTATTTTTATTAGAAAACCTTATTAATGCTTTACCTGCAGAACTTCCTGAGTTTGTAAAAAAAACAACTATTGATAATATCGCTAAAGCCTCTGCAATTGATGTAGATAAACTTTTAACCGATGGGCAACGCCGTAATGCACATTTAGAGCACTTTATTAATGATTTTACAACTTCAAACCTAAAGGATATTGCAAATCTTAAGCAAGAGATTGAACAACTTTCAGCCTTAATAGCTAACTATCATCAGCAAATTAAATATAGAGAGCTTCTTATTCAAGAAGAAACTGATTTAATTACTGCTGAATCTCATCGTATCAGCACTATATTAGAGTTCTTTAAAAAATAATCTAGGCGACTTAAAGGGATGACTAAACATTATAGCGTTTTTATTTTTCAATTAGTTTGTTCAATAATAGCACTTGCTTTAGGTGTTGTTATCGGTACTTCTTTAGAGTTTGCAAGTTATAAAAATAAAGTATTTAAAAACATTTCTATTGGAGATGTTCCCATTGGCAGTGAATCTTTGGACACAGCTTATGAACGTGTAAATACTCATTATATGTCACAAAACACTAAACTTGCTTTGACACTTGAAGATAAGGTGCTTGAAATACCACTTGCCTCTTTTATTACTGGCACCAATATTAATGAGCTTATTGAAACAGCTTTTGCTTATAGTCAACATCTTTCACTTATAGAGCGTTATAAACTGCTTACTGATCAAGATACTAAAACCTTTGAAGTTGAATTCATCTATGATGAGGAGGCCATCAATCAATTTGTTGATGAATTTATTGCACTTGCTTCTAGGCCTAGTAAGGATGCTAAAATTCGCATCACCAGTACGGGTGATATGCTCAAAACGCCTGATATTTCTGGTATTATAATTGATTCATTAGCAGTAAAAAATGCAATTTATAAGTTACTTACACCTAACACATGTATCAATCAATTACAGTTTTTACATGTAGCAGCCTCTAATATACCTATTTTATTAGATATTGCTACCTTTACTACCAAGCTTCCAGCCCATCTTACTGCTGAAAGCTTAAATCAAATTGATGCCCGCGTTGCTTCCTTCTCTACAAGTTTTACACCTGGAACTGGAAGTGATATCAATATTGCTGTGGCTGCAAAAACGATTAATGGCACCTTACTCATGCCCGGCGAAAGCTTTAGCTACAATGAAGCGATTGGCAATACTACTTTGGACAAGGGGTATACTTATGCTACTGTTATCGTTAATTCACAGCCAACAAAAGGGGTAGGTGGTGGCGTCTGTCAAGTCTCTACAACTCTTTATAATGCGATCTTACTTACTGGCATATTACCGACAGAACGTAAGCCCCATTCTAGGCCTTCTAGCTATGTGCCATTAGGTTTAGATGCTACGATTGACTGGGGAAATATTGACTTCAAGTTTACAAATACGCTTAAATATCCCATCTATATTGTAGCCTATACCACAGCTTGTGAAGTTTATGTAGATATTTACTCTAATAAGCACTTACTTTCTACAACCTATAAATTAAATAGTGAAATACTTACCACCATGCCAAGTACGACACAATACATAAAAGATCCAAACCTGCCATCTGGTACAACGCAGCTTGTTTCTAATGGTGCCACGGGTTATCAGGTAAAGGTTTCTAGGGAAACTTATCAAAATGGAGCTTTAATTGATACAACTACACTTTATCAAGATACTTATGCAGCTGTTCCTACTATTTATAAGGTAGGGTCATAAATTTATAAATATGAAATCTATATTAAAAACAAGGAGATACCGCGAAATAAATTTCGTGATATCTCCTTGTTTTTTAAGGGCTAAAAAACGTAAACAAAAGTGATTGTCATTTTATGACAGCATTGTAAATATATTGCTATGCTTTGATAATTATTATATAATATCTTTGTAAAAAAATTACGATAAAACATACAATAGAGGTTGGTAAAATGATATTTTTATATCTTATCTTAGGATTATTAATCACTTTAGTATTGGTAAATGTATTAATTTTAGGGGTTAATGAGTGGGTTAAGTTTAAATCCTATAAACTTACTGGGGCTGCTTATTATATACTTTCCTTCATAATCATCTTTATTGTAGGTACATTATTAGGTACATATATCATATGTAAAATTTTATAAAATTTACGACATGTGCTAGTTAATCTTTAATTATGTAAAGGATAAATATGGTAATTATAGAAATTATAATATCCTTGCAATAATTAAACAGTAGTTCATTTATTAAAATATTAAATGTTTAATCTGTGTAGTTGCCTGATTACCAAGACATTTATTTATGAAACAACAGATATTATGTCCTAGGATTTTACTTTGAAGTCTAGCTTTTAGACCACTAAGAGAATTTGCTAGTACTTCATTAATATGAAATTGATTAGCTAACTGAGAAAAGGTCGTTTCAATACGTCTTCTATGTTTACTAATCCAATTTCTCAAGTCTTTTGGATAAGGATTTTTACTATTATTTCGTTTTAAGGCTAATAGTGTCAAGCCCTTTTCATTCTTTAAATTTTGAGCAAGTTCATCACCAATATAACCTTTATCACCTAGTACAATAGGTTGGTAAGTCGATTGAAACATCTCCCAAAGAATTGCCCTGTCATCTACATTTGCAGCTGTTATTTCAATATCAGTGATATAACCTTCTAAAGTAACTGCCGCATGAAGTTTTAAGCCGTAATAAGTTTCTTTTTTAGATGCACAGTAACCATAAGATGAAATATCCTTAAATCGCTTGCAAAAATGGGCTCTACCAAAGCCACATACAGGAATAGGCATACTATCAACAATGTAAATATCAGAATGGTTGTAACCGATATAGTTACAAATTTCCTTTCTGATTGCATTAATAACAGATTCAAGATTTCTTCTAGTGCGATTAAAACGTGTACGATGCCCTAGATTAGGAAATAGGTCCTTGAAATTTTTGTGAACATAGTTAAACCAAGCTTTTTCAGATGGCATACCATGAATTTCACCAACAATGGCAAGGGTTATAATTTCACTATCGGATAGCTTAGCTTCAGTATAATTACGCCTAAATTTAATATGATCAGGGATAATTTGCTGATAAATGTCATCAATAATAACGTAACAAACTAGAAAAAATTCTTTTAAATCTTCAATTTTATGGACAGAATAATATTTGAGCTCTAACATGTGATGTCCCCCCATTTTTAGTTTTAGTGTAAGGGTAAGATATCACATGCTTGGAGCTTATTCTACTTGTAAATTTAACTAGCACAACTCGTAAAATTTGCTTTAAGAAAGGACCAAAACATGGGAAAAATGATGTCAATCTTAGAAAAATATAAGTTAGTAGAAAAGGATGAAAAGCCATCAACACCTACTGCCAGTAATCAAGATGACTTAACACCGATGACATCATCTGAAAAGATTACACCTTCCCCTACTGTCGCGGAAGAACAAGTACCAGATGCTATCGAACCATCCATAGAATCTGCCCAAGAGGAAAAAATAATGTCAGATTATAACAAAACACCAAATACGACATCTAGTGAAACAACGCAATCGCCTAGTGTATATGACCATGCTTATAGCATTGAAGATGTTTATGTGCATTGCAATTTAGGTGACACTGCACCTACTGAAACAGTATTTTTACTTGAAAATTTAATTCATGCTTTACCATCAGAATTACCTGAATTTGTTAAGAAAACTACCCTTGATAATATTGCTAAGGCATCTGCCATAGATGTCAATAAACTTTTAGCAGATGGTGAAACGCGCAATACACATCTCAATCACTTTATTAATGAATTTACAACTGCAAACTTAAATGATATTGCAAACCTTAAGAAAGAAATCGAATATCTTTCTGCCCGCATTGCTGATTATCATCAACAAATCAAGTATAGAGAACTTCTTATTCAAGAAGAAACAACATTAGTAATGAGTGAATCAAACCGTATTCATAACATCCTGGAGTTTTTTAAGAAATAATAAGACATGCTTAACAATATAAAAAATAACTATAGAGTTTTTATTTTTCAATTAGGTTGTACCATAGGTGCCCTTAGTTTAGGTGCTCTTATTGGTACTTCTTTAGAGTTTGCAAGTTACAAAAATAAAGTATTTAAAAATATTTATATCGGGGAGGTTCCTATTGGTAATATATCATGGGAAACAGCATATGAACGTGTTCAAGCGCATTATATGTCAGACATTTTAAATACTGACCTTATTTTAAATTTAGAAGATACATCTTTAGAAATACCTATTTCTAACTTAATTACAGGTTCAAATATTACTGATGTACTCAAAACAGCCTTTGACTATAATGAAAATCTTTCTTTCATTGAAGGCTATAAACTGCTTACTGAAAAAGAGACCAAAAAGTTTCCTGTAAGCTTTATTTATAATGAAGATGCTATTAATGACTTCGTTCACCGCTTTACTACACTTGCTTCATGCGATAGTCAAAATGCTAGTCTGACCATAAGCCCTAGTGGAAAGATTGAACGAACTGCTGATAAATCTGGCGTTACTATCGATCAAAGTGCAGTGATACAGTCTATTTATAATCTACTGACACCTGAAGCTTGTTTAAGTGAGCTGCAAGAGGAGGCGCCAAAAGAGAGAACAACTATTACACCACTTGTCGTAGATGTTTCTCCCTTTTCATCATCAATTGCGCCAGCTATTACAAAGTCGAGCTTAGATACTGTAGATACCCTTGTTTCTTCGTTCTCAACTAGCTTTACACCTGGTACGGGCAGTGATATCAATATTGCTATAGCTGCCAAGAACATTAATGGCACACTACTCATGCCTGGAGAAACCTTTAGCTACAATGAAATACTTGGCAATACCACCTTAGATAAAGGCTATACCTATGCTACCGTTATTGTTAATTCACAACCTACTAAGGGGGTAGGCGGTGGCGTTTGTCAAGTTTCTACGACGCTCTACAACGCTATATTACATACTGGCATATTACCTACAGAACGTCGCCCTCATTCTAGGCCTTCTAGCTATGTTCCATTAGGACTAGATGCAACTATTGACTGGGGAAATATTGATTTCAAATTTACTAATACGCATCAATATCCACTTTATATTGTTGCTTATACAGACTCTAACAAAGTTTATGTCGATATTTATTCTAATAAGGACTTATTAAATACCACCTATAAATTTAAAAGTGAATTACTTAAAACCTTACCTAGTACAACTAAATATATTGCTGACTCTAGCCTTTCAAAAGGCACGACGCAGTTAGTCTCTAAAGGTAGTGAAGGTTATCAAGTGAAGGTTTCTAGGGAAACTTATACAGAAGGTACCTTAAGTGAGACACGTGTTCTTTATCACGATACCTATGCCGCTATTCCAACCGTCTATAAAATAGGTACATAAAACCAATACTATACATATTATCACAGCAACTAATTGCGATATGCAAAAGGAGTATTACCACACGCTTTAACAAGTATGGTAATACTCCCTTTTACATTATATCTTTAAATTATCTAGGGTTCTATGCCCTACTCCCTATTTTTCGCTTCTAAACTTTGTAATTTCTTCAAGTGTGGCATAAGATGCAATCGCCCCTTTACCTAATGTGCTATATCCTGCATAGTCATTGGCAAAGCTCAAGTATTCTCTAAGTGTTTCTTCACTTAATGATTTGATGTCATTCACGCTCACATGGTCTCTGCCTAATTCATAGAGGAATGAACCAATGAATGAATCTCCCGCACCTGTTGTATCCATTACTTTTACAACATTTCCTGGAATCGTAACATGTTTTGTCTTAGTGAAAACTTCTGCACCCTCTCCACCTTTTGTATAAATAATCATTTCAACATTACCAGTAAATAATTTTTCCTGTGCTACTGCAATATTGGTTTCACCTGTAATGAATTCTAACTCTTCATCTGAAATTTTAATCACATGGGCAAATGGTAAAAACTCTAAAATAGCTGTTCTACAGGCTTCTGGGCTTGACCACAGCGGTAAACGGACATTAGGGTCAAAACTAATGAGTCCGCCTTCGTCTAGTACATATTCAATGGCTTTTTGATGTGCACCTTTCATCGGTGATTCCACTAAATCTACTGAGCAAAAATGAAGGCCATAGCAATCCTTAAACCATTCTCTTTCAATTTGATCTGCGCTTAAAAGGAGGTCTGCACTTGGATTTCTATAAAATGAAAAATCTCTATTGCCATCTTCTTTTAAAGACACAAATGCAAGTCCTGTATTCGCTACCTTTGTTCTTAAGATATGTGTTGTATCCACACCTACCTCATTTAGCTCATCTATAATAAACTCACCAAAAGCATCTTCTCCTAATTGAGAAATAAAGCCCGCATGACCACCTAACTTAGCAATTGCGCCACATACATTAGCAGGTGCCCCACCCGCTACACGTTCAAAGCTTACAACTTCCTTTAAAGCACATCCCTTTTGACTTGGAATAAAATCAATAAGTGCTTCACCAATTGCAAAAATCTTCTTCATTCTAAATCCCTCTTTTCCAATGTCTATCTTATTTTTTATTAATCTACTACACCCTTATAACTCTTGTCTTTGCAATTATATCATGAAGTGTCTTTCCATCTTCACGTTTATTCATTAAAAATTGTGAAACAAGAATAAATCCTATACCGATAAAAGGAATCACATAAATCATTTTACTGATTTCTCTTATCAGTAGCTTAACAAAGCTAGGGTCTTCGTAAGTATCTGTAACAATTTTCATGCCGAGTATATACTTGCCAAATTGATACCCTTTACAAAAGGTAGGCATTAAGATTGCATAAGCTAAAAAGATAAAACTTATCATCACCAATGCCCTCTCCCTCGGTAACCCCACTTGCGTGAGCATCCCTAAACCTAAAGCATAAATACATATATTATCAATAAGTAATGCGCCTATACGACTACTTAGTTTGGTCTTCAATTTTCATCGCCTTCATTTCCCATAATTTTAAGCTTCCTTTAAGCCCTTTACCTTCTAGATGAATACCAAGTGCTTCTTTATTTGGATAGAAACGAGAAGCAAATACTTCTTCACCTTCATTTAAGAAAATCTCAAGTGCAGATGTATCCGCAAGTACTCTTAAACTTGTAAGTTTTTCTAGGCTTACGCTACGCTTATCTCTACCAAATCCACAAGCATCAAAGCTTAAGCTAAACACTTTTTCCTTAGCATCATAATATAAGCTTGTCCCTTCTCTAAGGGTAATATTTAAATCGCCTTCTAATTTTTCAATCTCTACTTGAAGCTCGAATGTTTCCTTTACTTGAAGCATTGCTTCTTCTTCTACTTGAAGGCTTACTTCATTTTGTCTTAAAGCCTCTAACTCCTCAACTGGATTTTGATGTAATTTGCCCTCTTTCATTGTAAGTACACGAGGTACAGTAAGGGCATGTTGCCAGCCATACTGCGTTGTTGGATTGCTATATAAGTCCTGAATATCAGGAAGTCCTATCCAACCGATTAAAATTCTTCTGCCTTGTTCGTCTACGAATGTTTGTGGGGCATAAAAATCAAAGCCGCGGTCTAATTCCTCAAATTCGCTTAAACTGTATCCCGCTTTTGTAATATCACCTTGTACCTTATAGTAGCCGCTTTGATAGATATTTTGATATTTAATCCCTTCCGCTGCAATACCTTGTGGTGATATAAGTAGCAACTTCTCACCCGCTAGCTCAACATAGTCTGGACATTCCCACATAAAACCAAACTTTTCTTTGCTTTTAATGATATTTTCAACTTTCCAGTTCACACGGTCAGAAGAGGCAAATACTATCACCTGTCCAACAGATTCTTGATCTCTTGCGCCTTGTACCATGTAATAAGTATCCCCAGCTTTCCATACCTTAGGGTCTCTGACATGACAACTCATATTTTCTGGATAATCTGCATTTTCCATAATCAGTTGTTTATGTTTAAAGTTTACGCCATCTTCACTTATAGCAAGTACTGTATTATGTCCTCTTCCTGCATTAATATAATCATAATCTCCAGCATACTTTACATTTCCTGTATAGTATAAATACATTTTATCTTCTTCAACCAAAGCAGAGCCCGAATAAACCCCATGACAATCATACGGCTGATCAGCAAAGAGCTCAGTGCCTTTATACTGCCAATTTATAAGGTCCTTACTTGTATAATGGCCCCAGAACTTAAGCCCACCTTCAGCATCAAAAGGTGCGTACTGGAAAAATACATGATACTCTCCCTTATACTGACAAAGCCCATTTGGGTCATTTAACCATCCTACCTTCGGCATTAAGTGAAACTTAAGTGCATACGGGTCACTTTTTACACGTTCCGATTCCTTCTCCTCTATTAAAAATGTTAACTTTCTTAAATCTTTCTGTAATGCATTCATTTTCGCCTTCTCCCTCTCTTATTACGCTCTAAAAGGTGTTACATTAGTCAAGCCTTTCCCACTAATGCAACACCTCCTTCATTTATATATATGACTTATCTCATTTACTTATAAAAAATCTAACTATTTCTCTTCTTTGAATCCTAACATCCAAGTTGCCGCAAATGACACCCCAAGTGAGATTGCAAAGAGGATGATATATTGAAGTGGTGCATGTAAGTGAAGAAGGATTCCGAAGATTCCTGTTACACCCGTTGCCGCTGCACCAAGTCCTACAAGTGAAGCATAAAGTCCACCTGCAAATGCGCCAATTGAAGCGCCAATAAATGGTCTTATATATCTAATATTTACACCAAAGATTGCTGGTTCTGTAATCCCAAGCATTGCACTAAGTGCTGCTGGGAATGCTAAAGCTTTTAATTTTGCATTTTTTGTTTTTACACCAACTGCAAGCGCTGCACCACCTTGCGCGATATTTGCTGCTGAAGCAATTGGAAGCCAATATGTATAACCATATTGTGCAATTTGTCCCATATCAATAATTGTGTACATATGGTGAATACCTGTTACAACTGTTGTTGCATAAATTCCACCTACTAAAGCTCCGCCAAGACCAAATGGTAATGTAAGAAGCTGTTGAATACCATCTAAGAATGAATGTTCTACGAATACGAATACTGGTCCAATCATTGAAAGCGCTAAATACGCTGTCACTAATACTGTAACAAGTGGTGTAACGAATAAATCGATAACTTCTGGTACGATTTTATGAAGTTTAGTCTCCAGCTTACTCATAATCCATACTGAAATAACTACTGGTATAACACTGCCTTGGTAACCTACCATTGGCACTTCATATAAACCAAACCATACGCTTTGCGTCGAAGCAATACCATCTGCTGTTGTCCAAGCATTTTGTAAATCTGGGTGTACCATAATCATACCAATTACAGCCCCTAAGAACATATTGCCGCCAAATACTTTTGCTGCACTCATACCAATTAAGATTGGTAAAAATGTATAGGCTGCATTACTAAACATTCTTAAAAATACTAAAAGTGATGTGTTTGGATCAATATTAAGGAAGCCATTATTGGCACAGAATGTAATCGCTTCTGTGAGTCCCATTAATAATCCACTGGCAACGATTGCAGGGATAATAGGTACGAATACATCTCCTAATGTTTTAATAAGTTGTTGGAACTTGTTTGTTTTAGCTGTTGAGATTTGTTTAAGTTCTTCTTTAGAAACTTCTTTACCACCAGTTAATTTAGAGAATTCTTCAAATACCTTATTAACTGTTCCAGTCCCAATGATGACTTGAAGTTGCCCTGATGCGAAGAATACCCCTTTTACACCTTCTACATCTTCAATGGCTTCTTTATTTATTTTTTCATTTGAAGCAATCACTAAGCGAAGTCTTGTTGCGCAATGTGCTGCTGATACTAAATTGTCTGTGCCACCTACTCCTTCAAGGATGAGTTCGGCTGTCTTTTTATAGTCCATTTTTTCCTCCTATGTATGTGTTATCGATTTCACATGTTGTAAAAATATATAAGTAAAGCTTTATAGACCTCACATTGATGAAATTTAGTGATTCATCGTTTTTAGTACTGTGAAATCATTAGGAGAAACCAATTGACCTAGATGTACCTTTCAAGGTTTTAGCTGATTTCTCTATAAATCTACTTTTAGTAAAACTTTACTTATATATGCATGTGTTATCGATTTCATATTGTCTACAATCATTATATATTTTTATACACAAAGTTGTAAACATCTATTTTTCCACAAAAACAGCCACTCTTTTTGTGCATTTTGTACATTTTTATTTTTTATATATTCAAACATTATTTAAATCTATCTTAAGCTTTCTCTGACCTTCAGTTCAAAACCAAGCTTTATCTTTTGAATAGGCTCTGCGGCATCTTCTTGTGCTGCAACAATCATCTTAGCCGCTTCTTCGCCACTTTGTTCATAATAATATTTTACAGAAGTCAGTTTCGGCGTTACCACCTTAGATGATTGCGTATTTCCTATACCTGATATGCTCATTGTATCAAGTCTTTCTTGCCAACTTTCTTTCATATATTCCATAGCACCTATAGCAATTTGATCTGTTGCACACAGTACGCCATCGATTTCCTTATGACTCTCATGCAGAACCTTCATTTTTTCAAATCCTGAAGTCATTGAAAAGGCACCTTCTTGTATAAGCGCTTCATCTATTGGTAACTGATGTGCTTTAAGCGCTGCTTCATATCCCAATCGTCTACTTTCACCTGCTGCCTTATCAGCTGTAGTAACTCCTATGTACGCTAACTTATGATGCCCCTTTTCAATAAATGCATTCGTTAAAGCATACATTGCGCCAAAATCATCATGATAAATGCAGTTATAACCTTCTACCTCTTGTCCAACAATCACAATTGGCACTTTAATTGTCTTTAACACTTCATAATGCTTCTCCGTCAATATAGTTGCTACAAAAATAATCCCATCTACTTGCTTATTTTTAAACAGTCCTAAATACTCTATTTCCTTCTCAATATTTAAATCCGTATTCCCAAGTAGCACATTATAACCTGTTTTGCCTAACTGTGTACTAATCCCCTCTACAATACTACTTACTGCTGCTGAACTGATTTTAGGTAAAATAACCCCTATCACATTTGTTTTATTTGTACGTAATGTTTTGGCATGGGCAGAAGGAATATAACCTGTTTCATCAATAATCTTTTGGATTTTTTCCCTATTCTCCGCACTCACATAACCATCATTTAAAAACCTCGATACCGTTGCACTCGATACCCCAGCTAACTTTGCAATTTGTGTAATATTCATTTTCTCACCTTATAATCTATATTTATTTTATGTTCTATTTATTATAGATTTCACACTTGTAAAACTTAGTTATTCATAGTTCTAAGTCATGTGAAATCATTGGGAGAAACCTATTAACCTATAGGCATATTTCAAGTTTTTAGTTGGTTTCTCTATAGATTTCACATTTGTAAAACTTAGTTATTCGTAGTTTTGAGTCATGTGAAATCATTGGGAGAAACCTATTAACCTATAGGCATATTTCAAGTTTTTAGTTGGTTTCTCTATATTTTTTATGCTTTATTTATACTTACTATAAAACGCTTATAAAGCTACTTTCTAAGCCTATCATACCCCCTAGTATTTGACAAGTACAGGTAGTTATTTTTTTAACAATCTATTATGTACTCACTTTTTATTTATTTTCTTTACTTTATGCACTCTTATATTATTTTTCTCATTACATGCACTTCATGTTCTTTGCCTAATTCATTCTATTACATTTTATTTTATAAAAAGGAGATGCCGTAAGCATCTCCTTCTGTTAACTTGAACCTTCGTGTATGCTTAAGAACAATGATTATTTAATACGTATATTCTTGATTCTGCTTAATATTAAAGAAATCACCGTAATCAATATCCACTATAGGCCTTTCAATGCCCTCAATATTCATTTTAAAACGTACAAGCTGTGTTAATACGCCTGCATAAGAAAGGTCTCCTTGCAAAAGAACGCCATAAACCTTACCGTCTTTTACAATGAATTTCTTATAATCTCTACCCCTTGTTTGAACGACTTCCTTATAGCTTTCATTTGGCTTTATGGCTACACCCAGTGAAAGTGTTGGAATCCCTATAAAGTTCATTGTATTTTTAAATGCAAAGTAATCCGTCATATAGATTTCATTACCTACCATATTATTGCCAGCTACAATGCCTTCTTTAATCGCCTTAGGCCATATTGGATTACGTCCTGTTACATCCCCAGCACCATAAATATCTCTGGTATTCGTTTCTCCCTTTGCATTGATGATTAAGCCAAAGTGATCACATTCAATACCTGCAGCCTTAATCACCTCTACATTGGCTCTAACACCTGTTGCTACAATGATGAGTTCACAAGGTAATATTTCTCCTGTATTTAAAAGTAAACCTGTCGGATTATTATTTTCATCCACTATAACCTTTTGTGCCGCTACACCTAACTTAATATTTACACCTAACTGACTAAATGCTTCATAATAACGGTCTGAAGTATAGTCATCTAATTGAAGTGGTAGGACACGTTTGCCCATTTCCACCAAACTTACCTTCACATCATAAGGCAATAATCCGCTTACAGCATCCATACCAATGAGTCCTGCACCCAATACGACGACATTTTTGATACTACCTAACTTTTCTTTTATAAAGTCTACATCTTCTATATTACGAAAGCCTACAACATGATTTGCCTCTCTTAAGCCTTCTACGGGTGGAATAAATGAATTGGCCCCTGTGGCAAGTAATAATTTATCAAAGCTTATGGTTTCTTCTTCTATTCCCCTACATGTAACCGTATGTGCTTTAGCATCAATTGCTGTGACTTCACATCCACGCTTCCAAGTGATGTCATAAGCTGTAAAGAAGTCTCCGGGATTTGCAAAGTTGAGCGCTTCTAAAGACTTTTCACCACTTAAATACTGATGCAGCATGCAGCGTGAGATAATATGCTTGTCCTTAGAAATTAAAATAACCTCGCCTTCTTTATCCATTTCTTTAATTGTTTTGGCACAGCTTATACCTGCTGCTGAACCACCTATTATGACATAACGCATTAATCTGGCACCTCCTCTAAGCTAATACATCCAGCTGGGCAATTTGCCACACATTGCGGCGTTCCAGCTTCTGTATTTCTGCAATAATCACATTTCATCACCTCATAGCTTGTCTGCACATCCATCTTTAAGACACCATAAGGACAATTCATAATACACATATAACAATGGGCGCAACGTGATTCATCATATATCACCATGCCTGTTTCATCATCTTTTCTCATAGCACCGCTCATACAGGTATACGTACATTCTGGCTTATCGCAGTGTCTACAGAAAATAGGTGCATAACGCCCCTTATCATCAATAGTAATATGCGTTCTGGTATCACCCCCACCATGAGAAACAATGCAAGCTGTCGTACAGGTGAGACACCCAATGCACTTCTCCCTTTCAATACGAATCCTAATCATGAAATCACCTTCTTTTCAATACGAACTGCTGCACTCTTAAAGGATGGCTCCTTAGAATAAGGGTCATAAACAGATGGCAGCAAATAATTGGCTTCTCGGTAATGCATCGGCGCAAAAAGTTCATCCATATTAAGCCTTCTTGAGAACTTCACTAGAAAATCTGCACTATGACCATTGGCAGAATGCAACGTAATCACATCATTTAAATCTAAATCAAGTGCCGCACCTAAGGCAGGGTGCATCTCGACATAAGCCTCTGGTACTGTAATGGCATGAACAGGTGGAATTTCTCTAGTTCTCGTCTGTGTATGCCATTGCCCTACTGTTCCTCTTCCTGTGTTAAGCATAAGTGGATATTCTTCACTGGTCTGTACAGGATTCTTATGATGTGCTTCAAAGATGAATTTTGCCTTGCCGCTTGGTGTGAAGAAGGTCCCATCACTATAAAGTCTTCTTTGATCATCTTCTAGTTTTTCACCTTTTCTAAAAGGCCACTGTACACCTCTTGACTTTGTAATCATCTCATAAGTCATCCCCGTCATATCACAAGGCATACCTTCTGAGCAAGCTTTGATTACTTCAAAAGCATCCTTAGGTGTGCGCCATTTATCTAAAAGTTTCCCCATACCCAAGGCTTCTCCGATTCCTAGATAAATATCATAATCTGTTAATTCATTTTCTTCTTTTGGTAAAACAGGTCGCATAGCAGCTACACGCCTTTCAGTATTGATTAGGCAACCTTCTTTTTTAAGACCTGAAGCAGACGGCATAATCAAATGTGCATACTTTTCTGTATCCGTATCACGGTAAATATCTTGGACAACTAAGAATTCTAGTTTCTCTGCAGCTTTTCTAAATTCATCATTATTAATCCAAGAAGATCTTGGGTTCGTACAATTTACCCATAGCCCTTTGATTTCTCCGCTATTAATCTTCTCTACAATTTGATTGTAAGGGATGCTTGGCCTCGTAGGCAGCTTTTCTTCTGGGAAATCTAAAACTTCTGCAATGCGTTTGCGGCGTATTGGGTCACTATATTCCCCACCACCATAGAAACCTGTGGTATTGCTAAAAAGTCTTGAACCCATGGCATTACACTGACCTGTTATAGAATTGGCCCCTGTACCTGGGCGACCTATATTGCCTGTCATTAAGGCTAAGTTAATAATAGCTTGTGCCGTACGTACTGCTTGATAGCTTTGATTAACCCCCATTGTCCACCAGAATGATACTTTATACTGATGCGCATGAATAAGCGCCGCAAGTTCTAACACTTGTCCTTTTGAAATACCCGTTTCATCTTCCACATCTTCTAGTGTATAATCCTTTACAAATGCTTTAAATTCCTCAAATCCTTCTGTAGACCTGGCAATATATTCTTCATCAATCCATCCCTTTTCAATGAGGACATGTGCCAAAGTATATAAAAGATATAAGTCACCCTTTGGTTTGATATTTAGCCATAAGTTTGCATTATAAGCCGTTTCAGACTTTCTTGGGTCAATCACGACAACATAAGGATTAGGATTCTTTTTCACTCTTCCCCATAAAATAGGATGTGCTACAACAGGATTAGAACCTATAAAAATAATTACTTCTGAAAGTTCTAAGTCCTTTAATGTATAAGGGGGTGCATCAAACCCAAAACTTTGTTTATGTGCTACAACAGAAGTTGCCATACATAACCTTGTATTTCCATCCCCATCCATCCCCAAAAAATTACGTCCGATATGACCTAAAAGTGCCATTTCTTCAGTCGTCAGCTGCCCTGTACTTAAAAAAGCCACACTTTCTCTGCCATATTTATCCTGTAATGCCTTGATTCTTGTTGCAAAAGTCTCAAAGGCTTCCTTCCAGCTAATCTGCTCTAGTTCACCTTTTTCATTTCTTATAAGTGGTCGTACTGGATTATCCACCTTTGTATTTTGCTTATCTAAGTTAAGGCCCTTAATACAACAAAAGCCATGATTGACTGGATAATCTTGTGTTGCATTCACCCTTTGAATATGCCCATCTTCCACGAAAAAGTCCAAATTACACCCTATAGAACAATAATTACATGTAGATTGTATAACTTCCATTCTTCTTCACCTTTCTTACTTTCTTACTTTGCTTTCTTACTTTAATGGTAAATTTCCCAATCTTTCCATGAAATATGCTTTAATATAGATTTCACATTTATAAATTTTGGTTATTCATAGTTTTTAGTCATGTGAACTCATTAAGAGAAACCTATTTACCTACATGTATATTTCAAGTTTTTAGTTGATTTCTCTATATAGATTTTTAATTCTATTCGGATGTATTTCTTTTTACAAAGCATTCCATACTAAACTTAACGCAATATTAAATTGGAGGTATATATATGTCAAATGAAACTACTTTTACAAATAGACTTGCAAAACTTCCTGTAGCTATTTTGCCCACATGCGTAGGCGCCATTACGCTGAGTAATGTTTTTGCAAATCCTTTAGGCTTTCCTTGGGTAAGACACTTTACAATATGGGTCAGTATCATCATTTGGTTTTGCTATCTACTTAAAATCATTCTTTGCTTTAATACCTGCTTAGATGAATATCAGAAAACTGTGCCTGCCAGCCTTTATGCCGGTTTCACCATGATTATGATGCTGGTAGGTGCTTATCTTTTTGATTATATGCCTTGGCTTGGTAAAGGGATTTGGCTTATTGCCATTATCATTCATGCCCTTCACATTTTGATTTTCACTTATAAAAATGTATTAAAAGGTGTCAATATCAAAACCTTCGTTCCTAGCTGGTTCGTTACTTATAATGGTATTATGGTATCTTGTGTAGTTGGTGCCCCTATGAACATGCCTGAACTTTGTTCAATTATTGTTTATTATGGTATTGCTGTTTTAATCCTCATCATGCCCTTTATGATTTATAGACTTCTTAAATTTCCTATTGAAGATGGCTTCTATCATACAAGAGCTATTGTGCTTGCACCTTCTAGCCTCTGCGTTGTAAGTTATATTAATATAATTTCAAATCCTATACCACTTGTAATTTATATTTTATATTTCATTGTCTTCTGCTGCTTAGTCTTTGTGGTCATTAATATCAAGAAGTTCTTCTCCTTTAAATTCCACCCTGGTTTTGCAGGTCTTACCTTCCCTATGGCCATAGGTATTGTGGCTTCCTTAAAAACAGGTACCTTCTTAACCACCTTAGGCTTTGCTGGCTTTGGCACTGCTATCTCGCAACTTGCTGGCTTCCAGATTTATATGACAACAGCTATTATTGCCTTTGTCCTTCATAACTTTTATGTTATGTTCTCTGCTAAAACACATTAGATTTTAATCAAAAAAAATGGCAAGACCTAAATGGTACGTTTTCTTAGGCTTTTATATAGGGGATGCGCGTATATGTATACCAAACCTATATACCTATTAGAAAACTTATTACCATTTAAGGTCTTGCCTGCATTATCAGTAACACACCTTTAAAATATAAGGAATATTAATGCCATCTTCAGCTTTAATCATTTCAACTAAAAAAATATTGTTTCAACGCTTTGATTTGTTGATATGTTTATGTTAACATGAATGACATTTGTTTACAATGTGCATTTTGTACATTTTTGAGTTACCTTTTTCATTTACTTTATACATATCAACCATCTATTTCTCTCTATTTATTTTCATTTATTCTCATTTATTTTTATTTATCTTTATTTATTCTCATTTACTTTTATTTATTTTTTAACGCTTCATTATTACGCTTCACTTTTACCAGCTCTTCTTATCCCTTTACTGCACCAGCTGCAACACCCTTAATAATATATTTCTGACAGCAGAGGTAGAATATAATAATTGGAATAATAGCAAGTACAAGCATTGCCATCATAGCCCCCATATCAATTGAACCATAACCACCTTTAAGGTACTGAATTGCAATTGGGATTGTTTTATAATCTGTACCAATAATGAGATATGGCAGTAAGTAGTCATTCCAAATCCACATGGCATTTAAAATAGCGACTGTAATCATAATAGGTTTAAGCATTGGGAGTACTACTTTAAAGAAAGTCTGTACTGGTGTACCGCCATCTATTAAGGCTGCCTCCTCAACTTCAATAGGAACAGACTTTACAAAGCCACAGAACATGAAAGCTGAAAGCCCCGCACCGAAACCTAGGTAAATAAAGATAATACCAATTGGATTATCAAGTCTTAATGTATTTGCCACCTTGGTTAAAGTAAACATAACCATTTGGAAAGGTACAATCATAGAAAAAGCAAAAAGATAATAAAGTCCCTTTGAAAATTTACTATTAACCCTTGTAATATACCAAGCTGTCATAGCTGTTAAGAGAACAATAACGGCTACAGAAAACACGGTAATAAAAAGGCTATAGCCAAAAGCATTTAAAAAGCCAGTTTTTGTAAGCCCCGTAATGTAATTGGAAATCCCTGCGAAGGTATCCGCTGTTGGCATTTTAAATGGTGTATCACTAATATAAAGCTTACCTTTAAAGGAGTTCATCAAAACAATTAAAATAGGCATTAAAAATAAAATACTTAAAATCAAAGTGAATACAAATAATGCCCATTCTCCGATTTTTTTTGTGCTTTTATTCATTATTGCTCAACCTCCTTACCTCTTGTAATCAATAACTGCGGTAATGTAATGAGGGCAACCAAGATAAAGAAGATTACAGCTTTTGCCTGACCGACACCTTCCCAGCCCACTTTACCATAGAAGGTATTATAAATATCTAAGGCTAGCATAGACGTTCTGTTGGCAGGGTCACCAGCCGTTAAAGCTAAGTTTTGATCGAATAATTTAAAAGCATTTGAAACTGTTAAGAACATACAAATCGTAATAGATGGCATAACAAGTGGAATAGTAATACTTCTTAAAATACGTCCTGGTGTTGCACCATCAATCTTAGCAGCTTCAATTAATGTATCGGGTACACTTTGAATACCTGCTATGTAGATAATCATCATATAACCAATCATCTGCCAGTTCATTAAAATGATAAGTCCCCAGAAACCATATGAAGGACTAAATGTTAATGTTACTGACCATTTTTGTAAAAATCCATTAAGAATAAGCTTCCATATATAACCAAGTACAATACCACCAATTAAGTTCGGCATAAAGAAGATTGTACGGAATAAATTGGTGCCTTTGAACCCTTTGGTAAGTAGCAATGCTAAGGCAAAAGCAAAAATATTAATTGAAAGAACAGATACAATAGCAAATCTAGCTGTGAACCAAAGTGCGCTTAAAAAGTCTTTGTTTGAAAAAGCTTTTACATAGTTACTAAGTCCTACCCACTGTGCATCTACAACAGTCGTAAATTTTGTAAATGAAAGACCACAACCTAATACAAATGGAATAATAAAGGCTACAGTAAATGCAATAAGTGTCGGTAAGACAAACAGCGGAAAATACCTTTTTAAAATCTTCTCCATAATTGTCCCCCTCCTAGGCAAAAAATTTAAAAAAGAGTGAGCCAGTGGCTTTTGCCTGACCCACTCATTTATAAAATAAATTAGGATTGCATGCGATAATTATTCAGCCTTATTAGCTACTTCACTTGCCCATGCATCTTTAACGGCTGTTTCTACAGCTGTCCAGTCTTCTTGACCTTGTGCATAAGAAACAAGTTGATCACCAAATGTGTTCTTAAAGTCTTCACTTGGGAAGCAGCTAAATGTCCATGGTACTGTTTTAATACCATCTTTGCTCATCCAATTTAATACTTCTTTTGCAAGTGGATCAGCAGGTTTTTCTGCATCTGTAAAAGTATTAAATGGTGCAATGAAACCTAAATCTTTTGTGACATAAGCTTTACCTGTATCACTTGAGAAGAGCCATTCAAGGAAAGCAATTGAAGCTTCTTGTGATTCTTTTGAAGCCTTCGCGTTGATTGAGAAGTAGTTTTCTGTACCAATGCATAAGCCTTGTGATTCTTCACCTGGCATACCTGTGTAAATAGGTAAGAATTTAATGTTGTCTTCAGTAACTGTGTTACCTTCTACACCACTAATTTGTGACCATGCCCAGTTACCATTTTGAACCATTGCTACTTTACCAAGTGCAAATTCAGACATAGAATCATCTACAGATTTACCACTAAGCATTGCAGGTGCTGTACAAGAGTTATTAATATATAAATCAAAGATATTCTTATAATTCTCGCCGTATTTGAAATCAATTGTTTCAGCTGCAAGACCAGCTAAAATAGAGTTATCATAATTTGTGTCTTCAGAGAACTCATAGTATAAAGGTACATTTACAAGATGTGTCTGCCAGCGCCATTGTTCACCAGCACCAAGAGATGTTGATGCGAATACACCTTCAATGCCTAATGCATCTTTATTAGCTGTCATATCTTCTACAACCTTTGATAAGGTATCAAAATTATTAACTTGATCCATGCTTGAAACATCTACTGCTTTGTTAGGCAGTGCAAAGTATTTTTGCATAATTGCATCATTGTAAATAATACCATAACCTTCTTCAACATATGGGATACCATAAACGCCATCACCACTTGTTACCGCAAGGCTTGGGTCTGATAAGTAACTATAAAGTTTTGTATCTTTTAAGTCTGCACAGTAATCTTTCCAATTTTGATAACCAACTGGACCATTGATTTGGAAAATTGTTGGAGGTGCTGACTTCGCCATTTCAGACTTAAGTGTGGTTTCGTATGTACCACTGGCAGCAGTTACAACTTTAACTTTAACACCTGTTTCCTTTTCATAATCTGCAACAACTTTATCATAAATTTCTGCAATTTCAGGTTTAAAATTCAAGAAGTAAATTTCACCAGTTCCTGTGCTTGCACTGCTACTAGCTGTGCCACCCTCTGTAGCAGTTGTACCACCGCCACAACCAGCTAACATGCTCATTGCTACTGCACTACCTAATACTGCACTAAATATACGTTTCATTTTCATGAAAATTCCCCTCTCTGCCTATTAATTTTAAAAAGTTTAAGTTGTCATTTAGCCTGTTTTATCAGACGTTGGAAACGTTTCTAAATGATACCTAAAAAATATGTCTCCTTCTTGACACCTTATCCTTTTGTCTATTTGTATGATGTATAGCTTGTCTTTTATTAATTATTTTGCATAATTTTTATAAATTTTTTATCCTTGTTTCCTTAATGCCTTTGCTTCCCTCCTTCTGTTCTAGAAACTTAATACCGGTATCGTTTCCAAAACATAGTGAAAAAAATAATCATTGCTATAGCTGGTAGAAAATATTTTTCATTTATTAAAATATATGATATATTCTTTCATCTAAAAAGTCAATAAATTTTATAAATACAAATAAAGCGATTTCAAAGGGCAAAGCCTTTTAAAATCGCTTTTAATCATTTCTTTTCCTGATAAATTTTATAAATGTAGTATAAGTTAACAAATATAATAAAGGCATTAACTATAGCTACTGGATAAGCCCCTACTGAAAAACCATAAATTACAAA
Organism: Cellulosilyticum sp.; assembly: GCF_982396655.1. NCBI lineage: Bacteria > Bacillati > Bacillota > Clostridia > Lachnospirales > Cellulosilyticaceae > Cellulosilyticum > Cellulosilyticum sp. The sequence goes on from NZ_CEVXFV010000001.1 coordinate 276,029, forward strand.
CAATATACAGCCAATTGTATTAATAACTCTAAGTTTTACAATAGAAGTCATTATAAGTGAAATAGCAATCATTACTGATGCTGCATAGCCTACCCATTCAATTAATGGTATATTCAACATATTCCTCATCCTATCTTTCTAGTTATAATCAAGTCTTTATTATTATACCACATTCTTTCTTTTTTATTTACAGCAACTTCACATATCTTCCATTTCTACCCTTTTGTTTTAAACCATTTCATTGCCACTTGGCATCGTTGCTGCAACACGTTCTTCTTGTGTCATTGCCGCAAGTTTTTTAATCTCTGCCATATCTAAACCTAAGCAATCAGCGATAAGCGTTCCCATTGTTTCATCTGCCTTATAAAACAAGGCTGTCTGACGATATTGAAGTGCGGGATAAGCCTTCCCTAAACTTTCACATACGTTATAAACAAAATGCGCCTTACCATCATCATCTAGGTGGTCTCTAAAGAACTCTCCAGGCTGTACATAATCGATGTCTGATGAATCAATGACATGACGCGTAATTTCACCTTCAACAGGTACAGGTGGTGGCGCAGCCTTTGGTGTTACTGCCACATTCGCAAATGAACTTGGATAATAATTCGGTGCATTTCCCATATTGCCATCCACTTGCATATCCCCATCTCTTTGTGTGGTATACATCTTATTAAGTGGCTTATTGATAGGGATAAGGTCCGCATTAGCCCCTAAACGATAACGATGGGCATCTGTATACGCCATAAGTCTTGCCTGCAATAGCTTATCAGGTGAGGTCCAAATGCCAGGCACAAAATGACTTGGTGCAAAAGCTACTTGCTCTACCTCTGCAAAGAAATTCTCAGGATTCTTATTTAATACCAACTTACCTAATGGAATCAGTGGATAATCAGACTCATACCAAGTCTTTGTCACATCAAAGGGATCTACTTTATAGGTGGCTGCATCTTCTGGTGGCATAATCTGTACATAGACGCTCCATGAAGGATAGTCCCCTCTTTCAATGGCATCATATAAATCTTGCACTGCATAGTCAGGATTTTCACCTGCCATGGCTTCGGCTTCAGCCCCTGTGAAGTTTTTCACACCTTGATCTGTTAAAAAATGATATTTAACCCATACATGATCGCCATTTTCGTTATACCACATAAACGTATGACTACCAAATCCATCCATATGTCTAAATCCCATAGGCGTGCCTAAATTAGAAAATAGTCGCATCACTTGATGCAGTGATTCTGGCGTGAGTGACAAAAAATCCCAAAACATATTAGGATCTTTTAAATTCGTCTGAGGATTTCTTTTTTGCGTATGAATAAAGTCTGGGAATTTAATGCCATCACGGATAAAAAATATTGGCGTATTGTTACCTACTAAATCATAGTTGCCATCCTCTGTATAAAATTTCATAGCAAATCCCCTTGGGTCCCTTGCCGTATCCGCTGAGCCCTTTTCGCCACCAACTGTAGAAAATCGCATAAATACAGGGGTTTTCTTACCCACTTGATTTAGAAATTTAGCCTTAGTATATTTGGTCAAGTCATTAGTTACTTCAAAATAGCCATGTGCGCCGCCGCCTTTGGCATGTACCACACGTTCTGGGATACGTTCTCTATTAAAGTGTGATAACTTCTCCTGCAAGTAGGCATCTGCTAATACGGTATAGCCTACTTTCTTACCAGTGGTCATAGATGCCAGGTCACTTGTAACAGGCAATCCCACTGTATTTGTTAATACCTTTGCTTTATCCATTCTTGTTTTATCTGTATCTTCAGGCATGTCATACCTCCAATACGCATCAATTAATACTTATTTATCTTATGATAGAGGCGTTGTACATTATAACAACTTAAAAGGGAGAATTGCGAAATCGGTCGCTTTAAAAATACAAAAGGAGTCTCGCAATACTGTCTAGTAGTATCACGACACTCCTTTCCACTTTAATGAATCAAATTTAATTTATTATTTAATTTATTAAAGAATAGGTTTTATAATTCCTACAAGTTTTCCCATCACCCTAAAATCACCATCTTCAATGACGATTGGGCGATATTTAGGATTTTCACTGACAAGAAGGACATGGTCTTCTTCCTGTACAATGCGTTTAAGCGTTGTTGCACCGTTGTAATAAACAGCTGCAATCTCATTATTATTAACTGCTCCAGCTTGAATCACGACAAAGTCACCGTCATCAATATTGGCTTCAATCATACTATCCCCTTGTACATGCAGCATATACGTATTGCGTTTATGATGTAAAAGTTCACTTGGAATCTCGAAACTTTCGCTCCCTTCCTCTACGACCTCAATAGGCGCACCTGCTGCAATATCTGATGAATAAAGTGGTAAAGCTTCCACATCTTCCTGCTTCACTTCATCAATATAAGTTTCACCCGCACTTGTATCTTTTTGGAAAATCGTTTCTATTCCTGTCACCTTATTGACATATTTGTAAGTTTCCACATACCAAGGCAATTTGCTTTGTGACTGGTCTGGCAACTTATGTGTGATGTTCCCTAATAAATTCATTTGATTTGGCATCACTTCTGTATCTTGTAAAGCTTTTGCCGTATTCATTTCACCTTTTTTACGTGGTTTTACTGCTTGTTTTTCTGTGGCTGCTTTTTGTGTCATTTCTGCCATGAATATTTCAAGTGGTGTAAGGGCTACCTCCAACATTTTTTTCTTAAGTCCACTTTTCTTAGACGCCTTAGCTCTTAGATTTCTAATGCGACCTGTCATATCAAAGCCTATTTGCTTAAACGTCTGACCTCTCTTAAGCCAAGCCAGACGACTTTCACAAGGCTTTTTATCCATTAAAAATAATAGCTCACCTTGTTGATACAATGCTTTAATCACTTGAAGCTGCACCTTCGTTAACATTTTGGCATCATCAACGATGATGTGGGCATACCCTTCACTAAGTACTGATAAACTTGTAAGTTTATTTAAAACCTTCGCTTGTAATGCTAACTTTAAGACTTTGTTTTCCTTACTTAAGCTAAGTGTCACAGCTTCCTTCACTGCCCAAAGGGCAAGTCGCCCTTTACCACCTTTAGGAAGTTTAATCATGCACCCTTTACGATCCGCTCTGCTATAGGCTTCTAAAGTCTCATATCCACAACTATTTATCCAATTTAATTCATCACAAATAAAAGCCATACCCGCTTCATTTAAAAATTTCACTCTTGGATATTGCTTCTTCACATCACTTAATACTGCGTTTAAAGTTTCAACTGGAATCTCATCTAAAATTTCAGCTGTAAGTGGGCCAAATAACTTTTCATACCACTGTATCATAAGGGCATCAATGCTTAAAATATCAACCTTCACACCTTCGCCTTCAAATAGACTCATGGTCTGCATATTATATTCTGATTCAAAAAGTGACTGCGCTGCCTGACACTTTGCCTCACTTACTGCAACAAACGCAATACGCTCATTTTGCTGACATTTATGGTTTGCTAAATAAAGCATACGTCCGATCCCCATAACTGTCTTGCCAGCAGCCTTTTCACCTCTTATAACTGCTTGTCCTATATTCTTTTGTGTCACGAATCTTTGTTGCGTTTTTGTTAACTTAAGCATTTTTACCTCCTTATGTAATGATATAGATTATCCTATTGCCGCTCCTATAGATTGAGTGTGTTTCTCTATATTTCATATCTTATTATTATACAAATTTCTCGCCCTACTTGCAAGAAAGGTTTTCCTTAAAAAGTCCATTTCTACAAATAAATCTGTCTCACACCACATATACTTTAATAATATTTATTGCTTCACCCATTCTTATTTTAAGACTTTATAATGAGGGGGAGAATCTATGCATACACTAACTTTACCTACATACGAAGATTATCTAAATGCACGTTTAAATATTATCAAAGAACGTCATCTCATCTGCCAAGAAATCTACAAGGCACAAAATGACTATGATTACTGGACTTACAATTACCTCTACTATCTCTATAGCCTCAACGCAGAATCCCTCAATCACCTACGCACACTCTTTCATGATACCACCATCTTCCGCCTAGACTTTTATGACCTATTAACCTGCGGCTGTCTCAAACTCTGCATCAAAATCATCAACGCTCACAGCATCCCAAAAGACCGTCAACCACGGACCATGCGTGCCTTCGGCATCAATCATCCCGATAAAACCATGATTTTCATCCCCAACTTCTCACTGCCTGTCGTTACGCCAACTCAGCTGCCACCTGCCTTTGAAAAGGTGGAGAATTGGTTAAATGAACTCATTGAAAAAGAAGAGGAACTGACACATACTTATGAAGAAATTTAAATATATCACGCAAAATAGAGGCGTTCCACAAACTAGAACGCCTCTATTTTGATGCAAAAGATTCAGCTGCTAATGCTTTTTCAAATTCTCTCATTAATTCTTTATTAGGGATTTTTAAGTAACCATCATGGTATGCTAGAAATCCTAATATAATCATGGCTGAATAGATTTCTTCCTTATTTCTTGGTGCACCTTGTCCTGCACGATATTCCTCGTCAATCACAAGATCCAGTTCATATCCAGCTACCATATTAATTACATCTTCACGTACAGCCATTGTATTGTACTTCAGATACTGAGCAACCTCATCCATAGCACCTGTATTGGTCCAGTAGCTGATACACTTGCCATTTTAAAGCGCCTTCACCACTAATCAGGGATTATAAATTCTTTCGCCAACCTCATTCATATAACCATTATACCAATGACTGATTTCCTCAAAAGAAACCTTATGCTGTTTTTGCAAAGTTCTCCCACTTCCTCTTCTGTGAATCCAAAATACTCACCATATAACATATCATTTAACATTGTATATTCATCAAACATATTGAGTGCTGAAGTGCTCGAATGTTTTTTAATAGGCAATACGCCTGTCATATAAGCCAATGCCACATAAGGCTGGTCTTTTAAAAGATTTCTTAAAAACTCTAAAAACTCATTTTGATGGGTTACAAAAAGCTTATTATTAAAGATATAATCCCATTCATCAATAATAAATACAAACTTATCATTTGTATCCGTAAACATATCGCTAATCGAATAATAACGCTCTGGGTCAAGGTAAGGATTGGATAGGTTACAATTAACTAGACAGTTTTTTTAAGGTCATGTAAAATAACATCA